>NZ_AFGF01000055.1 GCF_000219125.1 Acetonema longum DSM 6540 | reverse complement strand
GGGAACAACATGTTAGACATTAAGTTTTTGCGGACCAATCCTGAAATGGTAAAAGACAATATCCGGAAAAAATTTCAGGATCACAAGTTGGTACTGGTAGACGAAGTAATTGAACTGGACCGGAAAGCACGAGACGCCAAATCCCGATGCGACGTTCTCAGAAGCCAGAGAAATTCCATCAGCAAAGAAATTGGCGCACTATTAGCCAAAAGTCAGAAGGAAGAGGCCGAACAAACTAAAACAAAGGTCGCGACCATTGCCGCAGAACTGACTAGTCTGGAGGAACTTGAAAACCAGCTGGCCGTCCAGATCCGCGAAAGAATGCTGGCCATTCCTAATATGATTGATCCATCGGTACCCATCGGCAGGGACGACAGTGAAAACCTTGAACTGGAGCAGTTTGGCGACCCGGTTGTCCCGAATTTTACGGTGCCATATCATATTGATATTATGGAAAAATTGCAGGGCATTGATCTCGACAGTGCGCGAAAAACCAGTGGAAATGGCTTCTATTATCTCTCCGGTAATATTGCCCGGTTACATTCGGCAATTCTCTCCTATGCAAGGGATTTTATGATTGACAGGGGTTTTACCTATTACATTCCGCCGTTTATGATCCGCAGCAAGGTTGTGACCGGCGTCATGAGTTTTGCCGAAATGGAAAATATGATGTATAAAATTGAGGGTGAAGATCTCTACCTGATCGGAACAAGTGAGCATTCCATGATCGGTAAATTTATCGACACAATCCTGGATGAGGAACAACTTCCGCAAACCTTAACCAGTTATTCTCCCTGCTTCCGCAAAGAAGTGGGCGCCCATGGTATTGAAGAACGCGGCGTATACCGAATCCACCAATTTGAAAAACAGGAGATGATAGTAGTCTGTAAACCGGAGGAAAGCGCCCGGTGGTTTAAAATACTGTATCAAAATACCGTCGATTTCTTTCGTTCATTGGATATTCCCGTACGTACACTGGAATGCTGCTCAGGGGATTTAGCGGATTTAAAAGTAAAGAGTATCGACGTAGAAGCTTGGTCGCCCCGACAACAAAAGTACTTTGAAGTGGGAAGCTGTTCCAATTTAGGTGATGCCCAGGCGCGCCGCCTAGGCATCCGTGTTAAAAATATGGAGAATGGCAACTATTTCGCCCATACCCTCAACAACACGGTGGTAGCACCGCCGCGCATGATGATCGCCTTCCTGGAAAACAATTTGAATGAAGACGGCACTGTGGCCATCCCGCAGTCACTTCGAATGTACATGGGCGGAAAAGAATTTATAAAATAAAATGAGCTGTCTATTTTTTGTATAGCCGTGGCATTTTTAATATTTCTGCGGATATACCCGAAAAAATTAAATGCAGAAAATGATCTTCATCCAATTTACTCAACAACAGCAGCTGAGAAAGAAAAAGGCAGCCGGCGCTTGCCGCAAAGCGGCGCACGGCTACTTTTTGTCGCTAAGCCAAGCTTAGGCAACTGAAACAAATGGAACGATTATTCTGTCATGCCAACAGCATATTGGCTTTTAATCTGGAACATCAGATACAAAAAGGCCACATTGAGCAGCAGACCTACAATGCTGAAAGAAGTCATCTGGGGAATGAGGCCGATCAGCAGAGAATAATAAACGACAGTCCACCCTTTCCTCTGCCGGCTCAGCATCCGATAGCCGCCGTAGAGGCCCAACCCCTGAATGATGGGGGCCAGCAGCAGGTAGAAAGCAACATACATCAGAGAGACAGAAGGGGAGGAAACAGCATAACCGCTGGTCCAGCCAAAATAGGTAAACAAGAGGCCAACGGAGGAAAACCACGCCACCAGGCCAACTCCGCTTAATACAATAACGGCCCAAGGCAAAACTTTTGCCGTCGCTTCCTTGATATTGGCAGACAGCGCCGGCGTCTTACTGACAAAAAGATCGTCTAAGAACTGTTCCAATCGCTTGAACTGATTCATGTCAACCTTCCTTTCCTATGCTGAAATCATCGGAGTTAATGAGTCCCTTAACCACCTCCTTCATTAATAATATTCAGAATCGGAAATATCTTGCGCTTAATTTTATTGTATTGATCTTATAAACAAAACCGTCATTACTTAAATTACGCTTTGACGAAATTCTGTATGGTAATTAAAAGAAAATCTAATAGAATTTTCATTACATATTTTTTATAGCGTGGGGAATTAATTTAATAAAAGGAGTGATAACGTGCTTATTCAAAATAGTTATACTACCGACAAATCAATTGCTGTAGTGGATGTGGAAGAAACTTTGCAGGATGTATCCATCCCGCAAAATACTGTCGGAAAGGTTGAAATTGACTTCGATCATAGATTTAATTTTTATGGCTACAAGGTGGTAAATGATAAAAAGAAAGTTTTTTGTGTTGGTCAGGACTGTGATCCCTTATCGGGGAAAATAATTTTCCATATCTATAATACTGAAAATGGCGCAGAATCTGTAACCCCAATTAGAAGAAGGTTCCTCGGTATAGGGAATGTTTTCGATATTATGTAAAAAAATTCACGCTCCGTAAGGGGCGTATTTTTTTGCGCAAAAAAGCCCGCTTCTTGGCAGAGCAAAAGAAAGGAAGATGAGCAATATGAATTTCAAGTTGCATTATAATCCCATTTAGGTATGATTGTATATAAGAGAGTACCCCCGTTCAATGCGTACTCCAGCATAAGCAATGGGAGGAAAAAAGTTTGGATTCACTGGCTTGTTTGATAGTAGAGAAGGGAGCGCCTTTTGAACCAGGAACCAGGATCGATTGGACTACGCCGGAATTAATTCTTGGCCGTGCCTGCGGTTCAACCATACCGGACCTGGGATTTACCAATTTCTTTGTATCCCGCCGTCACTGCTGTCTCAAATGGCAGGAGGCGACGGTAATGCTTTATGATTTGGGCAGCAAACATGGCACGTTTGTCAATGGGAAGCAAATAGCAGCAGATGTTGCCGTACGATTATATGACAGCGACAGAATCAGCCTGGCAAGCGGCATTGTCGTGCTGCGACTTGGCCTGACACCGGCTTCCGAGCAGACCATGGAACTGGACGCCGCTTTTACCCGTAAGCAGTTATTCCCGCCAGTCGGCATTGTTCTTGACCCGGACAAGCGTGAATGCATCGTTAACGGCAAATTGATCAGTTTAACCCACAAAGAAGCGGTTTTTCTGGACTTATTACTGCAGCGCGGCGGCAATGTGGTCAGTTATGCCGATATTAAGGCGGCCGTATGGCCCGAACGCCATTCTGGCGGCGATGGGGCGCCTGACGTAGGGGTAGACGAGATGAATGTTTTGATTTATCGGCTGCGGCGCAAGCTGGGGCATAGCGGGAATCGCATCCGGACAATCCGTGGCCAGGGCTGCCTGATTGAGCTGTAAATTGCCTTTGTCAGAGTTATTTCAGGTTTTTGTCACTCTTGTGCTATCCTTTTGTTGCCAGGGATGAAGTAGAATGAAAGCAACAACAAACGGATAGCGAGGATGAATCATATGTGGAAAATACTAAGCCTGCTTTTTATCTTTTTGTCCGGGTTATGCTTCAACGGTTTGTTGCTGGGGCAAACCTTTTCCGGTGACAATTTGACGATGCGTCCGGATCTGCAGCGTCATTTTGAAGGATTTTCGGGCACTTTTGTTCTATACGACGAGAAAAACAATCAATACGCCGTCTTTAACCCTGCTCAAAGCAATGAGCGTCTGACCCCCTGTTCCACTTTTAAAATCTACCATTCGCTGATCGCTTTGGAAAGCGGCGTAGTAAAAGGATCTGACCCGGATACGCTGATTCGCTGGAACGGGATTCACTATCCGATTGATTCCTGGAATAAAGACCAAACCCTTTCATCCGCTATCGCCAATTCGGTGGTCTGGTACTATCAGGAATTAGCCTCCCGCATTGGCAGCGCCAGGATGCAGCATTACCTGGACCGGCTGGACTACGGCAATAAAGACCTGTCCGGGGGCATCACCCAGTTTTGGCTGAACTCTTCCCTCAAGATTTCCGCCAAAGAACAAGTCGATCTGCTGCGCAAACTGTTTGGTTACCAATTGCCTTTCGCCCGGGAAAATATCGATGTTGTCAGGCACATGGTCCTGCTGTCCCAGAATGACGGCATCAGATTATACGGTAAAACCGGGTCAGACTACCAGGGCGGAAAATATATCATGGGCTGGTTTGTCGGATGTGTGGAGAAGAACGGCAGCCGGTATTATTTTGCGACCAACATCACCGGGAAAAACGGCGCTCACGGTCTCAAGGCAAAAGATATCACCCAGAATATCCTGCTGGAGTGGGGAATATTATGATGTGCTTTCAAAAAAAGTTCTGGCGGAGACCGCCAGAACTTTTTTCTCATTCTCATATCGAAATATTGCCCTTGTCCTTGGTTCTGAGTACCTATTTTACCAGATTGACCGCCGTGGAGAGCAGGTGGGCGGTTTCGGCCATGATTTCCTCGATGATCTCGCGGGCCGGCTTGATGTCCCGCAGGCGATTAAGGCTTTGACCCACTTGAACCAGTCCGTTTTCCACATCGCCGTCAATGGCGGCAAGCTTATTGGTGCCGGTAGCCATAGCATTCAGCTCTTCCTGGGGTGCGCCGCTGATTTCACGGGCCAGGAAACACTCGGTAAAGTTATTTTTCAGGCCCCTCACGCCATAGCCGCGGGAATAGCCGGTGACGACGGAATCGGTATCTTCGGCAGTGATAATTCTTTGTTTGGCATTGGGATGCAATAAGCATTCCTCGGTCAACAAAAAACGCGATCCCATTTGCACGCCGGACGCGCCCATGAGCAGAGCGGCGGCTGTGCCCCGGCCGTCCACGATGCCTCCGGCGGCGATGACCGGAATGGATATTTCCGGAATGACATTGGTGAGTAAGGCCATGGTAGTCAGTGTGCCGATATGGCCGCCAGCCTCCATGCCTTCAATAACGATAGCGTCAGCGCCGGCGGCTTCGACCCGTTTGGCCAGTTTTACACTGGGCACCACCGGGATGGCTTTAATACCCGCCTGACGGAATTTTGCGAAAAAAGGAACCGGATTGCCGGCACCCAGGGTAACAAAAGCGACTTTCTCCTGGCAGATGACTTCGGCGACTTCCTCTTTATTCGGGGCCATCAGCATGACATTCACGCCGAAGGGTTTGTCGGTCAGGGTTTTGGCCCGCCGGATCTCATCCCGTACCCAGTCGGCCGTGCGGCCGCCGGTAGCAATAATCCCGGCCCCGCCCGCGTTAGATACCGCAGCGGTGAGGTTGGCCTCGGAAACCCAGGCCATCGCGCCCTGGATAATGGGGTATTTGATTTGAAGCAGCTTTGTCAGTTTTGTTTCCATGCACATCATCCTTTCCATTCATCTCAATCCTGTTTGATATAGTGTAACCCGGGATCGGGAAAAAGAGAAATACAGGTTGCTTATAGTATAATAGTTTCAATATATAACGCGAAATCACCTTTTGGGAGGACTCGCGGGAGCAAAGCACTGGCTGAATGTGCGCCGGCATACTCACTCTCGGCAAAATCCGTATGCGGTTGATATTGTCCTGCTTGTCGGGACAGCAGCGGAGGCCCCTTACGATCCCCTGACTGATTTAGCCGCGAATAACAGCGATACTTCTGCTTCCTTAGTAATCAACGCTAGAAGCGGTATTAATAATCTGCAGATATTCAGCGGACCAACTGGGTCCGCTGATTTTTTTCTGTATGCCGGCTCGTTTAAATTTGGTTAGACTAATGATATAATTTAGAATAAATCTTGATTAAAGGAGCTGGAATTGTAAGTTGGACACGGACCCATCGATAAGTCTGGAGATCGTCATCATTCTTGTCCTGATTATTGCTAATGGCGTCTTCGCAATGACCGAGATAGCCATTGTATCATCCCGCAAAGCGCGTTTAGAACGAAGGGCGGCTGAAGGCAGCGCAGGGGCCAAAGCAGCTTTGGAGTTGGCCAACGATCCGACGCAGCTGCTGTCTACCGTTCAGATCGGCATCAGCGCCATTGGCGTGGTAACAGGAGCCTACGGCGGGGCCACGATTGCCCAGGCATTAGCCGTCTATCTCAAGCCTCTGCCGTTTGTCGGGGCGCATAGCAACGCTGTCAGCTTGGTCATTGTCATTGCTTTAATCACATATGCTTCCCTTATCATTGGTGAATTAGTGCCGAAGAAGATGGCCTTAAATAACCCGGAACCCATTGCGGCGGCAATTGCAATTCCTATGCGGCTTTTTTCAAAAGCCTTCACACCGTTAGTACGCTTACTGAGCGTCTCAACGGAATTTGCCCTGAAAGCACTCAGGGTGAAAGAACCAATAGAACCAGGTGTCACCGAAGAGGAAATTAAAATCATGATTGCAGAGGGTACGGCCATCGGAACCTTTGAAGAGACTGAGAAGGAGATCGTCGACAGGGTATTTCGTTTAGGAGATATGAGAGTTTCCGCCTTGATGACGCCAAGGACTCAGATAGACTGGATTGACCTGGAAGAGGATGAATCGGAAATTTGGCGGGCGATAACCGAAAGCAATCATTCCAGACTGCCCGTTGCCCGAGGGAGTTTAGACGATTTAACCGGGGTCGTTTATGTAAAGGACATACTGGCGACCCCTGGCCAAATCCCTCTTCCCATAGAGGAAAAAATTCAGGAACCCCTGTTTGTCCCCCGCAGCCTCCGCGCCTTCAAACTCTTGGAGCAATTCCAGAAGTCAGGAACTCATATAGCCGTTGTGATGGATGAATTTGGAGGCATGATCGGCCTGGTGACCCTGCATGACATCCTGGAGCAATTGGTGGGAGAATTGCCCCAGGAAGAAGAAAGCAATCCGGAGATCATCCAACGGGACGACCATTCATGGCTGATGGACGGATTGCTGCCCATTGATGAATTTAAGGAGTTATTTGACTTTGATAAATTAGTCGCCGAAGACAGGGACCATTATGAAACCTTAGGCGGTTTCATAACCTCATATCTCGGCAACATGCCCAAAACCGGCGAAACCTTTGAGTGGGGCGGCCTCAAGTTTGAGATTGTGGACATGGACAGAATGAGAATTGATAAAGTGATGGTCACAAAACTCGATCATCTTGATGCAAGGTATTAGCCGGAAATGATGTTTTTTCATCATCTCGAGATCATAAAAATGTGAGGGATGATGGATTTAACAAAGGCAGCGATTCGCCGGTGCGCAGTGAGTGGTTTGCTATGACGCCGGCTCTCCTTT
>NZ_AFGF01000054.1 GCF_000219125.1 Acetonema longum DSM 6540 | reverse complement strand
GAACTTTTACCTGATTGACACAAGGTCAATTTTATCATGGGTATGGGCAAGCCGGTTGGCCTATCATTACGTGCGGGGGCGTAAAAAATCCCCTCGCAAAACTTATTATACGAGGAGAGATGTTTCATGAAAAATCGTGATTGTACCGCAGAACAGAAGGATAAAGACTATATCTGGCACCCCTTCACTCAAATGCAGGACTGGGTTAAGGAGGAGCAGCTGGTTATTGCCGCCGGCGAGGGAATTAAACTGATTGATACCCAAGGCCGGGAATATTTTGACGGAGTTTCCTCCCTTTGGCTCAATGTCCACGGGCATCGCAAACAGGCCATTGACCAGGCAATTATCGGGCAGTTGGATAAAATCGCCCATTCCACCATGCTGGGACTAGCGAATGTGCCCAGCGCCGAACTGGCCGAGCAATTGGTCGCCATCGCGCCAGCGGGACTGGCCAGGGTGTTCTATTCTGACAGCGGCTCCACCGCCGTGGAAATCGCCGTGAAAATGGCCTATCAGTATTGGCAGCTCAAGGGCCGGAAACAAAAGAAGCAGTTTGTTACCCTGACTAATGCTTATCACGGGGATACCATCGGCTCAGTCAGTGTCGGCGGTATTGACCTGTTTCACCGAATTTTTCAGCCGCTCTTATTTCAGACAATTCACGCTCCATCGCCCTCCTGCTATCACTGTACCCTGGGGGATAACCCGCAGCAGTGCGGTATGGCCTGTGCCCAGCGCCTGCATGATATTCTGGCCGAAAGGCATGACGAGATCGCGGCGGTTGTGGTAGAACCATTAGTACAGGGGGCCGCCGGCATCCTGACTCAGCCGGAGGGATTTTTGCGGCGGCTGCGGCAGTGGACCAAAGAGTATGATGTGCTGCTGATCGTGGATGAAGTGGCTACCGGCTTTGGACGGACCGGCAAGATGTTCGCCTGTGAACATGAAGGGGTGAATCCGGATATCATGACCATGGCCAAAGGCATTACCGCCGGTTATCTGCCCCTGGCCGCCACCCTGACCACTGCTGAGATCTATAACGCTTTTCTCGGCGGTCAGCAGGAACAGAAAACCTTTTTCCACGGACACTCCTATACCGGCAACCCATTGGCCTGTGCCGCCGCTCTGGCCAATCTGCGAGTATTCAGGGAGGAAAAAGTACTGGCAAGCCTGCCGGCCAAGATTGCCGCTGCCCGAGCTTCCCTGGCTCCATTCCGGGAAATGCTCCATGTGGGTGATGTGCGCCAGTGCGGCTTGATTATGGGTATTGAACTGGTAGAGGATAAAATATCCAAGACGCCCTACCGCGGGGAGGGGGCTCTAACTATGGGAGACAGGGTATGCCGCCAGGCCCGCCGTGCGGGGCTGATCATTCGCCCCCTGGGGGACGTGATTGTCTTCATGCCGCCTTTGGCCAGCACTCCCGATCAAATAAAGGAAATGCTGGCGATCATCCAACGCTCAGTGGCGTCAGTGACCGATTAAATACCGATTGCTCATATCCCAACTTTGCTTTTTTTCTCCTCCTGGCCTATAATTATAGGATAGGAGGAGAGTTTTTTATGCAGTGTATTGCTGATTTGCATATTCATACCGTAGCCAGCGGACATGCCTACAGCACTGTGCGGGAAATTGCCGCCGTTGCTGCCGATAAAGGGCTGAAGCTGATTGCTATCACCGACCATGGCCCTAAGATGCCCGGTGGCCCCCATCCCTATCATTTCGGCAATTTGGCGGCCGTGCCAGACTATATTTCCGGCGTCAGAGTGTTAAAAGGCATGGAAGCCAATGTCATCGACAGGGAAGGGACACTGGACTTGGAAGAACAGCGGCTGGCACGGCTGAATATCGTGCTGGCGGGTTTACACACAGTTTGCTCACCTCACGGGTCGGTGGCCGAAAACACGGCTATGATGATCCGGGCCATGCAAAATCCATGGGTGGATGCCATTGTGCATCCCGGCAACCCGGAATACCCGGTGGATTATGAGAAAGTGGTACAGGCCGCCGTGGAATACGATGTAGCTTTGGAGATCAACAACAGTTCTCTGACCATCAGCCGCAAAGGCAGCCAGCCTAATTGCGAACAAATCGCCGCCCTCATGAAACAATACGGCGCTAAACTGATCATAGGCTCCGACAGCCATTACTGCGAAACAGTGGGCGAATTTACGGCTGCCTTAGCCTTGATTGCGAAATATAATTTCCCGCCGGAACAGATACTGAATTCCAGCATGGAGCAAATCGCCGCCCATTTGCGCCGGAGAAAATATCGAGTGATATAAAGCATCGAAGCCACTTTCCGAGTCTGCTGAAAGGATGATTGCAATGGAACAATTTCGACTGGTGATTGTTACAGGCTTATCGGGCGCCGGAAAAACCCAGGTCATGCGCGTGCTGGAAGACCTAGGCTATTTTTGCGTGGATAATCTGCCGCCGGCGCTGATTCCCAAATTTGCCGACTTATGTTCCCAGTCCGCCGGCCGGGTCAGCCGCATAGCACTGGTAGTGGATATCCGGGGCGGTGAATTTTTCGACAAGATGGTACAGGTGCTGGAAGACATGGAAAGCCAGGGCATTCTGTATGAAATATTGTTTTTGGAGGCTTCGGACGAAACCCTGATCCGGCGCTATAAGGAAACCCGGCGACGACATCCCCTGGCAGCCGAGGGACGGGTCAGCGAAGGTATTACTCTGGAACGGGCGCGCCTGGAAAAGATTCGCGGCCGGGCCACTCATATCATCGATACTTCGGAATTGTCCACTCCCCAGTTGAAAGAGAAAATTACCGCACTGTATTCCGAGAGCACGGAACATGAGCGCATGACCATTACGATCGTTTCCTTTGGTTTTCGCCATGGACTGCCACTGGATGCGGATATGGTCTATGACGTCCGGTTTCTGCCGAATCCCCACTATGTGGAGTCTCTCAGGCGGCGCAGCGGTATGGAAGCGCCGGTGCGGGAATACATCTGGAAATGGCCTATTACGCAGCAATTTACGGAAAAACTATTAAATTTGATTGACTTCTTAGTGCCGAACTATGTTAAAGAAGGAAAAAGCCACCTGGTTATTGCTGTCGGCTGCACCGGCGGCATGCATCGCTCGGTGTTCATTGCCGAAAAGCTCTATGCTCATCTGAAAAACAAAGGCTACAAAGTGAATGTGGAGCATCGGGATGTGAAGCATAACTTGGTTGAGGAGTAGAAATATGAAGTGGATACAGTGGCTATATCCCGGAATGAAGCTGAAACGCTGGCTGTTTCTCTTTGCTCTCGGCGTCATTCTGACCAGTTTCGGACTGGCGGTGGTGTTCAATTATCAGTTCATCAGCCAGGTGGAAACCCAGATCTTTCTTACGGTATACAGGCTAACCGGGACTCATATGCCGGGAAGCGCCCCTCTGGCCGGTTTGTTGGTGTTTTTTGCCGGAGTGGCAGCCATGGTGCTGGCCACCAAGCAGATGATCCTATCGATTACCAGCGTGCTGTTGCCGGAAGGCGTCGGCAGCATCGTACAGAAAATCTATGATAAACGCAAGCGGGACAAGGGGCCGTCGGTGGTCGTACTGGGCGGCGGTACCGGATTATCGGTACTCCTCAGGGGATTAAAAAAATACACCAGCAATCTTACTGCTATTGTGACTGTGGCCGATGACGGCGGCTCCTCGGGACGGCTCCGGCAGGAACTGGGCATGATTCCTCCCGGTGACCTGCGCAACTGTCTGGTGGCTCTGGCAGAAACCGAGCCGCTGATGGAAAAACTGTTTCAGCACCGCTTTGGCGGCGGCGGCATGCTGGCCGGACACAGTTTCGGCAACCTGTTCATCGCTGCTATGAATGAGGTGTTAGACGATGTGGAACTGGCCATCAAAGAATCCAGTAAAGTGCTGGCGGTTTGCGGCCAGGTGCTGCCGGCCACTACCAAGCCTGTACGGTTGGTGGCCACTATGACTGACGGCAGCCAGGTTGACGGTGAATCGCGGATTCCTTTGTCCGGCAAGAAAATTAAACACGTTGCCATCGAGCCGGCTGATGTAAAACCGGTGGCCAGTGCTCTGGAGGCTATCGCTGAAGCCGATGCCTGCATTTTGGGGCCGGGCAGTCTATACACCAGCATATTGCCTAATCTTTTGGTTAAAGAAATTGCCGATGCGCTGCGGCATTCGCCGGCGGTAAAAATTTATATCTGCAACGTCATGACTCAGCCGGGTGAAACCGACCGATATACCGCATCCCAGCATATCAAGGCGATTATCAATCATTTAGGACCGGGTGTGATTGATTACGCCATCATCAATGTCCAGACTGTAGCGTCCCATCTTAAAGAAGCATACGCCAGAGAAGGAGCCGCCCCGGTCGAGGCCGATGTCCAGAATGTGAAGGCGCTAGGCGTAGAGCCGGTTATGGCCAACATCATCAGCGAGACCAGCCTGGTGCGTCACAATTCAGCCCAGTTGTCCCGCATTATTATGGATATGGTTGAAAAAATAAGATATAAGAGCCAGGTACCTTTCCTGGATTATTACCTATATAATCTACCGGTTTCGTCGGAGAATGATTCCAATGACAATGAGGATGTCTGTTGAAAATCATCTGTGGCCTGGAATCAGAGACCGTTCCAAAAGATCCGGATGCTAGGTAAGAGCAACGCTTGCGTTGCCGTACTGAAGAATTTAGGTGACTTTTCGGCTTATGAGAAATCATCCGTTACTGCCTATTCTCCCGAAAGGTCACAAATTTTGATACAACACGACGAGGACGGGCGTGAGACTGTACGTCGAGGTGTACGTCAACGCCCACGGGAGTAACGATGCAGATGGGCCTTTTTCATGGTCCCCAGGGGGTGAAGTTGGTTGTCCTTCTCTTCCGACGTTCGCAACGAATTGGCGCGGGTAACGGGTGAAAAGCGCTGCTGCCATATTGCTGAGCTGGCAGCATTGATGCGTATGGGCGGTGCCATGCTCATTGGCGGCAATTCTAATCTGGGCATCAGCTTTACTACGGAAAATGCGGCGGTGGCCCGGAAGGTTCTCAAACTCTTAAAACAAGGCTTCGATGTTAAGACCGAAATTATGGTTAGCCGGGCCTTGCGCCTCAAAAAAAACAATTCTTATATGGTAAGAGTCACTCCGTCAGCCCTGGTAACCCAGCTCTTATCTACTTTAGGGATCATTGATGGCCAGACCCTGAATGCGGGCAAAGACAGCGGGATTATGCGCAAGATTTGCTGCCGGCGGGCCTATCTGAGGGGGGCCTTTTTGGGCGGCGGCTCGGTGAACAGGCCGGAAGGCGACTATCATCTGGAACTGGTCACCGGCAATCTGGATTTCGCCAAAACTCTGCTGCGGCTCCTCAGGACGTTTCAGCTGAGCGCCGGCCTTACCGACCGGAAAAATGATTACATTGTCTACCTGAAAGACGGCGATGCCATTGGCGCGGTTCTGCAGATCATCGGGGCCCATGATGCCCTGATGATCTATGAAAATGTGCGGGTAATGAAGGAGATGCGCAACCAGGTTAATCGTCTGGTAAACTGTGAGACAGCCAATCTGCAGAAAACCGTCAATGCCGCTGTACGCCAACTGGAAGCCATTCGTTACATTGAAGCCACCGTCGGACTTCAATCCCTCTCCGAGGGATTGCGGGAAACCGCCGAGCTCAGATTGCAGCATCCCGAGGCCAGTCTGCAGGAGCTGGAACGGGCTCATGGCGATCAGGTCAGTAAATCCGGCATCAATCACCGGTTGCGAAAACTAGAAAAAATTTCTGAGAAATTACAAGGAAGAAGTTTTTCTCCTGGAAAAAAATCAACGTTTACATAGACAATACGATATTGCTATACTTGTGGTTGTATCGGAATTCATGACTTTTCAGAGAACGGTAGTAATGGATGCTCTTTCATCAGTGAAAAGTCATCTGAATTCTTCACAATACGGAGACGCAGAGCGTCTCTCTGATATAGGAGGTGAAAAAAGTGAAGTGGCTGCCAATTTATGTAGTACTTACTGTATGTCTGCTGATGCAAAGCGGTTTGACGAAGGCAAGCGCCCCGGAGTCGCAGTCTCTCTATGACATAAAGGAATGGCCGGTTACTATTTCCAGCTACGGCGGCACTCTCTTGTTTTCCGACAGTCCCGAGGAAGTGACTGCCGATGGTATTCTGTATCAGGATACAGTCAGCGGCAATATCCGGGTCTTTTTCCATCATGTAAATTCCAGCACGGGCAATAAACGTTTGACTGTAGTCCTGGAAAATCCGGGGAATAAACCGGTGCGGGTGAATGTTCACCAATACGGATTAGGTGGTCCCAGCAAGAATTACCTGGCAGTGGGCAAGGATGCTCAAATGCAGTATTTCGCCGGCAGCGAGCAGTATGAGGTACTGATTCCTGAGCGGGACAGCGTTCATTTGTCCAAGGAACTGGCTTACAGAATCATCAAACCGGACGAACTGGTCAACGGCATTTACGATTTTATCGCCGATCAGCCGGTAAGGGTCAAAGTGGTGATGGGTCCTACCGGGATCAGCTTGCGGCAATTTGCCCGTATTGCGCCGATCCTGCCCAAAGACCAGTACAAGCTGCGGGGAACTTTTCCCAGGATGGATCGGATGGTACTGCCGTACAAAGTATATGATCCGGCGAAACACGGCATGGTGGCCATTACCCTGGCGGATCACCAATTGGATCAATACGCCAGAGGGATCGATGCTACTGACGGGTTCGAAGCATTGAATTACGGAAATTTTGGGATTATCTACCGCTTATTTCTGCCGGGAGCAGAGGGAAATGTCTCTTATTATCTGAATCCCCGCGGCGGCGTTTATGCCGGCGCCATGGGAGTCAGGCACCAGTATCTCCGGCAGCCGCCGCTGGCTACACCCAACGACAGACTGTATATCGGCCAAGGCACCGTAACGACCCTCACTCCCCTGGGTACTTACGCCGGACAGGATTCCCTCTGGTTTACCTTCAGTCCTCCCGGCGCTTCCAATCTGCCGGTTAAAATCGTCATCATGCCCAATAGTCCTGCTCCCGATTCCGGTCGTACTAAATCTTAAACTGCATAATACTATGATCTTGAGGACAGTGTTGATAAGAAAAAATTCTTGTTAATACTGTCCTCATTTGGTAATATAGTACTATTAATGACAAATATTTATTGATTAACAGTAAAAACTAGCGCGGTTAAGGGGGGGCAAAGTATGGAGATGGGGGTCGTTTCTCCCTTTACAGAAGCAGTTGCAGGAGTATTGCAACGGTTTGGCATGCAGCAGGTGGAAGTTGGGGAACCCAGAACTGAGGAAGGGTTGTTGCGCAGTCAAGAGGTGACAGCCCTGGTCGGGTTGACAAAAAACGTAAAGGGAAATGTGGCTTACAGTATGTCGGAGGGCATGGCCAAAAGTATCGCTTCTCTGATGATGTCAGGGATGCCGGTGAATGAGCTGGATGCCATGGCTCAAAGCGCTGTGGCCGAAATGGCGAACATGGTGACTGCCCACGCGGCAACCGGCCTTGAAAAATTAGGTTATAGCGTGGATATCACAACGCCTTCGCTGGTTATGGGCGATGGCATGATGGTCCGGCTGACACATCTGAAAACACATGTATTTCCGGTGAAAACCGAAAAAGGCATCATGGACGTCAGTGTCGGACTGGAATTTTAATCCATAGCCACCATTGCCGGACAAATGGCGGGATTATGGCATAAGCTATAGTGCCCTCCTTTGTTTACAACGAATACTTGCCTAGTGAGGCAAAAGCGGCTAAAATAAGAAATGAACCCAGGTACCAGATACCAGGCAAAGGAGGGGATTCTAGTGGCCAAACACGTGAAAACCATTAATACAGCCTCACTGCAACAAACCGTACATACCGGCGGTTGCGGCCAGTGCCAGACTTCTTGCCAGTCGGCCTGCAAAACATCCTGTACAGTAGGCAATCAGGTCTGCCAGAAGTAAGCTCAGGCGAAAAAGCCCCGTGCCGTAGCGGTGCGGGGCTTTGCGTATTTAGGGAACCGTTGAAAAAGGCCCATCTGCGTTTTCGGGCCTGCGAGAACGCGCTGTTCAGAAAGCGTCCCTTTTCGGACGGTTCCGGATTTGAGACCGCAGATAGGATTTACACATAGAGTATGTTATGAAAGGAAACGAAAATGAAAAAGAGTATTCACACATTTACCCAGGGCGATTTGCATATATTGCTGGATGTCAACAGCGGCGCCGTACACCTGATTGACGGCATGACTCAGGATATTCTCCAGGTGTTTGAAGGCGGCAATGACCAGGCGGTTTTGAATGCCCTGTCAGGTCACTACGACAGAGGGGATGTTACGGAGGCCCTGGAGGAACTTCACCAGTTAATGGACCAGGGACTCCTGTTTGCGCCGGAACTCTCTTTACCGGACGTATTCCGCCAAAAACCTGTCGTTAAATCCCTTTGTCTGCATGTGGCCCATGACTGTAATCTGCGCTGCGGTTATTGCTTTGCCGGGACCGGCGCTTTTGGCCATCAGCGGGGATTGATGGATGCAACGGTGGGGAAAAAGGCGATTGACTTTCTGATTGAACATGGCGGGGATCGCCGTTATGCGGAAATCGACTTTTTTGGCGGGGAACCCCTTTTAAATATGGAAACCGTCCGGGCTGTGACAGACTATAGCCGTCAGCGCGGCCAGGAGACAGGCAAGATCTTCCGCCTGACCCTGACGACTAACGCGGTCCTCCTGGATGACGCAACCATACAATATTTAAATGATAACGACATCAGCGTCGTACTCAGCCTGGACGGCCGGCGCCAGACCCACGACCGGATGCGCCCCCGTACCGGCGGTGCCGGCAGTTTCGACGAATGTGTGCAAAATATCACCAAGCTGGTTCAGTCCCGTAATGACCAGAACTACTATGTGAGGGGCACTTTCACCGCCTGGAATCTGGACTTTGCCGCCGATGTGCTGGCCATGGCTGATCTGGGCTTCACCCGGCTGTCAGTAGAACCGGTTGTGGCAAAAGGCGCTGCTTACGGGATTGAAAGCCGCCATTTGCCGGAGCTGTTCCGGCAGTACGATCTCTTGACGGAAGAGTATCTGCGGCGAAAAGAACAAGGCGTCGGATTCGATTTCTTCCACTTTAACGTGGATATCAATAACGGTCCTTGTGTAGCCAAACGGCTCAGCGGCTGCGGCGCCGGCCATGAATACTTCGCAGTTACACCTGACGGAGACCTGTACCCCTGTCATCAATTTGTGGGACGGGACGGCTTCTGTGTCGGCAGTGTATTTGATGGCATTCAGCGGCCGGAAATCGGCCAGCGATTCCGGGACGCTGATGTCCTGACTAAAGAAGCTTGCCGTTCCTGCTGGGCTAAATTCTATTGCAGCGGCGGCTGTCATGCCAATGCCGATTTATTCCATGGCCGGCTGGACCAACCTTATGAGATTGGCTGTGAACTGCAAAGAAAGCGCTTGGAATGTGCCATTTATATCCAGGCAAAACTGGCTCTGACTCGGGAAAAATAGAATAGAAGAAAAAATTCGGCCTGACTATAATAATTATGGAAAAAGAAGAAGTCAACCGCATATTAATTAATAACAGCCGGCGCGGAATACGCTCGCAGGATCCGCAATATTTTACTATAACCTGCCTGATCCTGCAAGGCAGGAAATTTAGTTTCTTTTGTCGAATCTAAATTTACAGACAAATGATCGTCGGTTATTTAGCTTTTATTGTCCCCGGCCGGAAGCGGACAATGGCAGAATAGCCGACCTGCGGTAAGACAGGACGGTCATGTTCTTAATATTCAAATAATATTAGCGCGACGGTTATACCACCGGGATACCGGGGACCCTGGACGGCCATGTTAAGATCGGAAAGGAGGGCTTGCCGCAATGCGAATGGAATTTGGTCTGAAACTTGATGTCAATCAAAAGCTGGTTATGACGCCGCAGTTATGCCAAGCCATCGCTATTTTGCAGCTTTCCACACTGGAACTGGCTGAAATGGTGGAACAAGAGATGCTGGAGAATCCTGTTTTGGAACTGGCGGATGTACAGGCTGACTCCGACGGTGAAGAATCCGAGTCGGGAGAAAGTGCCGAGTCCACGCTGCCGGAGGCTGAATCGGATCAGCAAGTGAAAGAATACCTGGAGTGGGAGAATTACTTCAATCAAGGTTATGATGCCGGCGAAACCACAGTTTCGGACGAGAAGACTTCTTTTGAGGGGTTCGCTAAATCAGCCGTCACTTTGCAGGAGCATCTGGAGCTGCAGCTCAGATTCTCGCCCCTTAGTCCGGCGGCTTTGTGCATCGGTGGCTACCTGATTGGCTGCATCGATGACCAGGGGTATTTATCCTGCTCCGTTGAGGATGCGGCCGCCGCACTGGGGGTCCAGCCTGAAGCCGCGAAAAAAGTCCTGCGGGTGATTCAATCCTTTGATCCGGTGGGTGTGGGGGCCAGAGATTTAAAAGAATGTCTGAATATCCAGCTGGATCATCGTCGTATCCAGGATGTTTTGGTGAGGGTAATCGTGGACCGATACCTGGAGGAAGTGGCCAACAGCCACCTGAAACAGATCGCCGATCAGCTCCAGGTCACGCCCCGTGAGGTGCAGCAGGCTGTCGACATTATCCGGACTCTGAATCCAAAACCCGGCAGTGCCTTCAGCAGCGGCTCGGAATCAGGCTATATCGTACCGGATGTGAATATTGACAAGGTCGGCAATTCGTTTGTAATCATCATTAATGATCATTCGATTCCGCGCCTGGTCATTAATCCGTATTACCGCCGGGTCATGCGGGATATTGACTCTGAGGCCAAAAAATACGTGGAAGGCAGGATTCATGCCGCGGTGTGGCTGATGAAAAGCATTGAGCAGCGGCGGCGCACCCTGTATAATGTGGTCGGCGCTATCCTGGACTGCCAGAAAGATTTCTTCGAGTTGGGGCCTAAACATTTGGCGCCTTTAACCATGCGGCGGGTGGCCGATCAGCTGGGAATCCATGAATCCACCGTCAGCCGGGCGATTGCCAATAAATATGCTTCTACTCCCCATGGCGTGTTTTCGTTGCGCACCTTCTTTTCCGCCGGTGTTTCAGGCAGCGGCGGAGCCCAGCTTTCGTCTTCCCGGGTAAAACGTGAAATCAAAGAGATGGTTGCCGGCGAAGCTTCAGGCCAGCCCTTTAGCGATCAAACCATCATGGAACGTTTGCAGCAACAGGGCATCGCCGTATCCCGGCGCACTGTGACCAAATATCGCGAGGAACTGGGGATACCCGCGTCCAATAAACGCAAACGCTATTAAGGATCGTTGAAAAAGCCCATTGTGTTGCTTCAGCCTCCTGCGGCGGTCTCAGTCGGAAAGCGACCTCTTTTCTCCTTAATCCCACGCTGCTCCACAGCTTTCTAGTATCAAGGTACCTTCCGAGCGTACAGTCTCCCGCCCGTTTTCGTCACGCTGTCAGAAATTCGTGACTTTTCGGGAGAACAGGTAGGGCGATCACAAGACAAAAGAACCTGCTGGCTTCAGCAGGTTCTTTTATTCATATATGGGAAAGATTTCAATATATCCCTCTTGACAAAACGATAAAGCGCAGGATAAAATGATAATGAAATTCATTATCATCAAATCAATGAGGTTTCAGATGCTTCCATACCTGCAGAGAAGAGAGCCAAGAGCTCCGTTGCGGTCTTATATCGCGCGGAGTTTTTTTACTGCGGAGTACAGGCCTTAAGACTGACACAGTTCGGGAGAAAAAAGGAGAGATTGCGGATGATGGCCGGTTGCGATCGGGCAGACGAAAGGAAACGAAAAGAAGCCTTGCCGCCTATACGTTGCAAGCATTGCAGCAGGCTGCTCTGCCGGGGTATTGCCCAGACCATTGAAATTAAATGCCCCAAATGCGGTACGATTCAAATAATACAAGGCTGCGAAGCCGTGACGGCTAAATGCTGCGTCAATGGCCGACCGCTTTTGTAGTTCCGGTAATATTTTTATGAGGGGAGCCATTTATGAATTTGGCCAACAGTACGTTAAAGGACCCTAGGATATCTTTGCGCAACGGCGTAAGTTTGGCTGCTATAGGGCTGTTGCTCGGCATGATTTTCAGCGGAATTTTATGGGGGGCGGTAGCGGTCAGCTGGCAAGAGATCTGGCAAGTGCTGACAGGGCGCACTACCGGAGAAAATTATCAAATTATTTATAATATCCGGCTGCCCAGGGTCTTATTGGGGGCGATGGTGGGGATGAACCTGGCGTTGTCCGGGTGCGTGCTGCAGGGTATCATGCGCAATCCTCTGGCGGACCCGGGGATTATCGGCGTGTCGGCCGGGGCCGGTTTGGCGGCGATGATCATTATGATTCTTCTGCCTGAGATGACCCTGCTTGTGCCGATAGCTGCCTTTATCGGCGCGCTTTTGGCGCTGTGTTTGGTGCTGGTTCTGGCCTGGAACAAGGGGGTCCAACCCCTGCCTATGGTTTTGGCCGGAGTAGCGGTGGCTGCCCTGCTGGGCGGCGGCATGAGCCTGCTGATGATCTTTTATTCCGACCGCATCCAGGGCACGGTCAACTGGATGGCCGGCAGCCTCCAGGGCCGCAGCTGGAACCACATTCGCATGATCCTGCCCTATACCCTGTTAGGGACTATAGGAGTAGCGGCGGCATCCCGCTATTTAAATCTTTTGCAGCTGGGTGACGAAGTGGCTAAGAGTCTGGGGACCCGTGTCCAGGCGGTACGTCTGGGCCTCATAGGGCTGGCGGCACTCCTGGCGGCTTCGGCGGTCAGCGTGGCGGGGCTGCTGGGTTTTGTCGGTCTGGTGGTGCCCCATATTACCCGGATGCTCTTAGGCTCGGACTTTGAATACCTAATGCCTTGTTCAGCCTTATTCGGGGCTGTCACGGTAGTGGCAGCGGATATGGCGGCCCGCACCGTATTCAGTCCGGTGGAAGTTCCGGTAGGAATTTTCATGGCTTTTCTGGGAGCGCCATTCTTTATCTACCTGCTGCGAAAGGGGATGCGACAGGGATGAACGCTGAAGTCCGCCTGGAAGCAAGACAGCTCACTCTGAGTTATGGGGAAAAAATCATTTCTGCCTGTCTGGATATTGTAATCAACCAGCCGGAAATTATAGCCATCATTGGGCCCAACGGCTCCGGCAAATCTACTTTCCTGAAGGCTCTCAGCCGGCTGTTGCCGCCGGCTGAAGGAACGGTGCTTTTAAACGGCGAAGACATTCATCGGATGCGTCCTAACGCGGCGGCCCGGCTGCTGTCGGTGCTGCCTCAGTCGGCCCAGGCGCCGGGAGATATGCTGGTGCGGGATTTAATCGCCAACGGACGGGCTCCTTATATCAGTTTGTTCGGCCGCCCGGGGAAAGAAGATGAAGCGGCCATTCTGTCGGCGGCTGACGCCACTGGTGTGACCGGGCTGCTGTTTCGCCGGCTGGATTCCCTGTCCGGCGGTGAGCGTCAGCGGGCCTGGCTGGCTCTGGCCCTGGCCCAGGAACCCCAGCTCCTGATGCTGGATGAGCCCACTACTTATCTGGATGTGCATCACCAGCTGGAATTCATGAAACTGGTAAGCCGACTGTATAAAGAAAGAAAGCTGACAGTAGTCATGGTCCTCCATGATCTCAACCACGCTGCCCGCTATTGCCAGCGGATCATTGCCATGAAACAAGGCGATATATTTGCCGACGGGCCGGCTGAAACCGTTTTGACTGCCGAATCGATCCGGCTCCTTTACGGGGTGGAAGCTACCATCATGACCATCAAACAAGGAAACAGGGAGCATTTGGTGTGTTTCCCTCACGATGTGTGCAGCGTCTGACGGCTTGCCGTAACTCTTCGGCCATATTTTATAATTTTTATGCAGGGGAGCGAGAACAATGAAAACGTTGATCGTGTATTCCACTCTGACAGGCAACACCCAAAAAGTGGCGGAAGCCATACAGGAAGTATTTGAAGTCCAGGCTGATCTGGCGCCGGTGGAGGACAATCCGTCGGCAGAAGGCTATGATCTGATTTTAGTCGGTTTTTGGGTGGATAAAGGCATGGCCGATAAAAAATCCAAGGAGTACCTCAGCAGCCTGCGCCATAAGAAGGTAGGATTGTTCGCCACCTTAGGCGCTTACCCTGACTCAGACCATGCCAGGCAAACTATGATCCAGAGCAGCCAGTTGCTGGACAGCAGTAATCAACTGACCGGGACCTTTATTTGTCAGGGTAAGGTAGACCCCAGGTTAACCGCGATGTATAAGCAATTCCCCGAAGGACATCCCCATGCCATGACCCCGGAACGCATCGCCCGGCTGCAGGAAGCCGCCAAGCATCCTAATGAGGCTGATTTTACCAAGGCCAAGGCAGTCTTCGCCGAGGTTCGCCGACAGCTTCTGGCGGGTGAAATATGAAAGCAGCCAACGCAAGCGGCCGGAGCCTGAAAGACGTATTGGCGGCCCTGGAGCCGGAACTTTCTGAAATGGTAATCGGTCGCCCTACAGACAGTCCTTTGCAGGAGTCTTTTGACGCCAAACGGGTGATGCATAGCGGTGTGGGTGGTTTTCCCCTGCCTCGCGGGGAGTGGCAAAGCCACTGGCAAGCCGCCCTGACGAATCCCGGAACCGGCGCCGGCCGCTCAGCCTATATCCATATTCCCTTCTGCCAGCGCAAGTGTTCATATTGCGGCTTCTTTCAAAATTTCTGCCAGGAAGAACTGGAAACGGCCTATATTGACCGGCTGATCGCCGAACTGAAAATGAGCGCTGATAAACCCTATCAATCCTCAAACCCCATGAACGCCATATTTTTGGGCGGCGGAACCCCCAGCGCCTTGTCGCCGGCCAATATCAGCCGGCTGTTGAAAGCCATCCATGACTATCTGCCTTTGACTAATGACTGCGAAGTTACCTTAGAAGGCCGGGTCCACGACCTGATTCCGGCTAAAATGGAGGCTTGGTTTGCCGACGGAGTCAACCGGGTTTCACTGGGGGTTCAGTCCTTTAACACCAAGGTACGCCAGGCCGCAGGCCGCATCGACAGCCGGGAAGTTGTCATGGAGCGGCTCCGGGCTCTGGCCGCCTATAACCAGGTTGCAGTCATCGTTGACCTGATCTACGGATTGCCTTATCAGACGCCGGAAGTCTGGCGGGAGGACCTGAACGCCCTGAAAGCGCTCCCCCTGGACGGCTGGGATCTTTATCAGCTGAATCTATGGGAAAATAGCGATATGAAAAAGGCCATCGACGCCGGCAGAATACCGCCGGCAGCCACCACTCAGGAACAGGCCGGGATGTTTGGCGCAGCCAGGAACCGCCTGGACGGCTGGCCGGTGAACCAGATCAGCGTCTGTCACTGGGGCAAAACCGGCCGCGAGCGGAATCTGTACAATCACATGTCGCAAAAGGGCTGCGTGATGCTGCCCTTCGGCGCCGGCGCCGGCGGCAGGCTGGATGATGCCCTGATCATGCTGGAGCGGGATATAAAACAGTATATGGGCCGTATGGACAGAGACGAAAAGCCGATCATGATGATGCTGTCCCTGCACCCCCTGACAGATATCCATGACGCAGTCAAGCATCAGATCAAACAGGGCTATTTGGATATTGCCGGCCTGGCTGCTCAATTTGACCCCCGCCTGACCGAACTGAATGCACTGCTGGCAATATGGGAAGAACGGGGCTTGGTCGCCCGCCAGCCGGAAATCGCCCGCCTGACTACTGCCGGACAGTTCTGGTATGTGAATCTGACCCAGTCTGTGCTGGAGTGCATCAATGCCATGCTGCAGGGTGAATGGTCCTGGGAAAAGCAAAAGGTAGCGGCCCAAGGGTAAAGAATTGAATGAAAATAAGCCTCCCTGCAAGCTCAGAGAGCCTAGAGCTCCGTTTTCTATGCAATGGTAGAAACGGAGCTCTACATTTTTGCCCAAAACTTATACAGGATAGGATGTGTAGTCAATATGCTAAACAAATGGATTGTGGGCGTTGTAGCAGTACTGCTGCTGGGCGGCAGTCTGTGGAGCCTAACCCGGGATGGTGCCGAGCGGACGGCAGGGAAGACCGTTGCCCGGACAGTAACAGACAGTGCCGGACGGCAGTTGGTGATCCCGGAGCGGCCGCAGCGGGTAGTGGCGCTGAATGCGTCCCATGTTGACCTGTATACAAGCGCCGGCGGCCACCTGACCGGCCGTGCTGCGACCGAGACTCTGCCTCCTGCCGTAAAAACGGCGGTGCAGGACGTTCCTCAGGTAGGCGTTCCCAATAATCCCAGTCTGGAAAAGATCCTGGCTCTTAAACCGGATCTGATCTTAGGGGCGAATATACCCTTTCATCAGGAACTGCTGCCGGTTCTGACGCAAGCCGGCATTCCGGTCTATTTGAGAAACCCGGACACTCCGGAGGATGTTCTGAGCATCTTGCGCCTCTACGGTGAACTGGCAGGCACCCCCGGCAAAGCCAACTCTCTCGCTACTCAAATCGAAAGCCGCATGCAGGCTGCTATCGAAGGCAGCAAAGGAAAAACCTCGCCCCGAACTCTTCTGCTATGGGGTACCACTGAAAGCTTCAGCATGATATTGTCCGGCACCTTCACCGGCGATCTGATGAAACGCCTGGGCGGCGACAATGTGGCCGATCAGGCTGAAAAGAGCGGCCCCATGGCCGGCTCCGGCTATGTCCCCCTGAGTCTGGAGTTTGTTTCTAAAGCCAATCCGGAAGTGATTCTGTTCATAACCCACAGCGCCGATGACAAAGTCGAGGCCAAATTCCGGGCGGAACTGGCGGCTCATCCGGCCTGGAAGGGCATGAAAGCCGTAAAGGAAAACAGAGTCCACAAGCTGCCCTATCACCTGTTCGCGATTAATCCCGGCACCCGGATGGCGGAAGCGACCGACGTTTTAGCCGGCCTGTTGTATGCTGACAGCGTCATGCAATAAAGTTTAAAATTTAGGAGGAGGGTTTACTATCATGAAAAAGCAGCGGCACGGTCAAACCGGAAAAGTGGCCCTGTTAAGCCTGAGCATTATGACTGCTCTGAATTTCCCCATATACGCGGCGGAGCATGTCCAGCCTGAAGAAATCGTAGTCACCGCCACCCGGACCGAGCAGGATGTCAAAGAAACCCCAGCCCCTGTAGAGGTCATTGACCGCCAGAAAATTGAAACCCTGGGCGCAGGCACTGTGGTAGAGGCCCTGAAAATGGCTTTTAACTTAAACCTGTCGGAGGCAGGCATGACCGGCAACCAGGTCAGCCTGCGGGGCATGAATACCAACCACTCCCTGATTCTTATTGACGGCCGCAGGATAGCTGGCGAGGACACCAACATGACAGCCAATGCCTATGAATTAAACCGTATTAACCTGGCCAATGTGGAACGGATCGAAATTGTACGGGGACCGGTCAGCTCTCTCTACGGCTCAGATGCCTTAGGGGGCGTCATTAATATCATCACCCGCAAGGCTGAAAAGCCCCAGCACAGCATTAGCCTGGGCAACAGCAGCAGCCAGCAGAACGCCTCCTACCGCTTTGACCTGGGAAAACAGGGAAAATGGTCCTGGTCGCTGGATGCCGCGCTTACTGATGTTAAGGAACAGACCCGCAGTGAGAGCACCAATATGTATGGTCCCCGCCAGTTCTACAACCTGAACGGTACATATGAACTGGCAAAAAATAAGCATCTGGATGTATTTTATGAAAGAACGAACGAAGAACTGCAGACTGATACTGCCACAACATGGGAGGATTTTACGAATACCCGGAATTCCTACGGCGTGGCCTTTCGGAGCAAGACCGAACGGGCAAATTTCGAACTGCGCACATACTACAATGACCTGAAAAAAGACAACGACATGCTTAGCAGAGCAGATGGAAGCTATGTAGATTTTGACCGGGCCGAGTATAATACCTGGGTAGTTGACGGTAAAAATACCATGCGGCTGAATGAGCAGCATACCCTGACCTATGGCGGCGAGTACCGCACCAATGAATACAGGGGAACTCGTTTGGGAACAGGGGGCGATTCTCCTTCCACGATCAGTGTAGGCGGGATCAGCAAGCCTATTTCGGAAAAAGAAATCCGATACCAGGCTGTTTATTTACAGGATGAGTGGAAGCTAAGCGATAAAGTGCTGGTGGTTCCTTCCCTGCGCTATGACGGCAGCAGCGACTTTGGCGATAATTTCAGCCCCAAATTAGGCGTGACCTATAAATTTATGGAAAATCTCCGTCTCAAGACCAATTACGGTGAAGGTTTTAAAGCCCCTAGCATCAGTGAACTGTATATGAATATGACGCGTAAGCCGATTCCGACGATGACCGTCATTGTTTCGGGGAATCCGGACTTAAAGCCGGAAAAATCTACGAGCTTTGATGTTAGCCTGGAAGGTGAAAGCGGCGCGAATTTTGGCAAGGTTACTTATTTTAACAACGAAGTAACTGACCTGATCAGCACTGAAACCTCGACAACGGGAGCACCGCCCAACATGATTTCCACCAGCAAATACATCAATGTTGCCGAAGCGGAAATAAAAGGCTTTGAAATGGAAGCAGGCCGGTATCTTTCTGACCGGCTGACCTTCAAAACCGCTTATGCCTACATGGATGCCAAAGACGTTACCGGCGGCAAGCGTCTGGACGGGCGCGCCCAAAATAAGTATTCCGCTCAACTTATCTATGACGACAAGAAGCCAGCCGGCCTCAGCGCTATCCTCTGGCATGAGTGGGTGCGGGATTATCAGTATGAGAATGTAAACTACGATTACAATATGCTGAATTTTACCCTGAATAAAAAATGGAGCGACCGTTACAGCACCTTTGTGGGGGTCGATAATATCCTGGACGAGAAGATCGATGAGTTGGTGTTGAACGGTCTGATATGGCGGTTTGGCATGAATTATAGCTTTTAGCTCAGAACACCCTCCCTGTGGCGGATATTCTGCCGGAGCTGCGAAAAAGGCATTGGAAACCCGGTAAAGGTTCTCCAATGCCTTTTCGTATGTAATCGTTCTGAAAATAGAGCAGCAATTACATTCTGAAGTTTAAGCCCAAACCGGCGCCATCATATTTGGAACCGTTCACATCCATCCGGTTCACGGTAGCGTAGACGCCAAAGGACTCATTCTGATACATGAGACCGGCCTGAGTTTCCTTGATGATATCCGACTTCTGCCAGGAAGCGAAGGCGTGAAACGTATCGCCAAGAGGAATGGTAACGCCTGCGCCGTAGAGGGGCTCTGTATCCGTTTCGGTGTATTTTTGCTCCCAGGGCTGCCCATAATTTCTGTAATATTCCGAGGAATAAATTCTGGCGCCGCCAAACAGCTGCAGGTTAGGCACAATTTTGTAAGCAGCTTTTACGTCGGTGTAGTTTTTCATGATTGTCAATTCGCTCCAATAACCATAGGACTCACTCAGAGAACCAAAGTGGAAGGAGTCAATGCCAACGGCCAGTCTGTCTGTGAGGCCGATCCGGAGGTAGAAATTTACTAATTCTGTTGAATCATCGCCTGTCCCCCAGAAGTCCATGTCGTCATAGTTTATGCCTCCTATCCCCAGGTCCATTTGCCAGGCCTGAAAATCCATGACCGGGGCTGCCAGGCCGATACTGGAAAATAGCATAACCATTGCAAAAATGCTAAAAATGAGAGCCGATTTTTTCATAAATACCCCCCTTTTTTTTGCTGTAAACAGAAGCACATGGAATCAGCATAGCATGAAATGACAAATATGTATAGGTCTTCTTGCCTACCCGGTCTTCCGTAATAGTTCCTTTAGAGTCTGTTGCCAAACTCATCTGTGGCCTAGAAACAGGGAGCGTTCAAAAAGGTTCAGGTGCCAGGCACGACGAGGACGGGCGTGAGACTGTACGTTTGCAGGGTACGTCGAACGCCCGCCCGCAGGAGTAACGACGCAGATGAGCCTTTTTCAACGCTCCCCTACCCGGCGGTTAGTCCGCCGTCTACCGTCCAGGCCGCTCCGGTGACGAAGGAAGCGGCATCGGAGGCCAGAAAGGCGATAACCTGGGCTGCTTCTTCCGGCCGGGCCACCCGGCCCAAAGGGTATGCACTCTCCACGTCGGCCAGCTGATAGGTACCGTTGGCATCGGCTAATTGCTTATCCAGCATAGGAGTTGCCACATCCCCGGGGCAGACGCAATTGACCCGTATGTGATGGGGCGCCAGTTCCAGGGCCAGAGCCTTGGTAAAAGCAACCACCGCTCCTTTGGAGGCGCAGTAGGCGGTACACAGCCAGTTGCCGTTCAGACCGGCGTCGGAGGCCAGATTGACAATGGCAGCCCCCTGACAGAGGGGACGTTCCTTTTCCGTCGCATTCTGACGGCGGCGCAGTTCAGGCAGGGAGTACTGACACATGAAATAGGTTCCTTTCACATTGATGTCCATGATCTCGTCATAGTCGGACTCCGTCATATCGGCAATGGCCTTTTCACAATAGACGCCTGCTGAGTTCACCAGGATATCCAGCCGGCCGAAATGTGCTATAGTTTGTTGTACTAATTCTTTGCACTCCGCCCGCAGCGTCACATCCGTCCGGACAAACCGGACCGCCGCCTGCCACTGGTTCAATTGTTCCAGGGCTGCCTGGCCCTGGGAGTCCCGCCGGCCGGCGATTACCACTTTGGCGCCGTTTGCTAAAAAAAGGCGACTGGCTGCCAGGCCGATTCCCGAGGTGCCGCCGGTAATCAAAGCGACCTTTCCCTGTAAGTCGTATTGCATCGTAACCACTTCCTTCCCGGTAGTTTTCCCGATTTTTTGCCGGAATTCCTTTGCTCCTGTCATGATGCTGTCTGATTTCCGGCATTGCCTATGGTTCCGCTTTATATTCAGCAATGACTTCGCCCAGAATTTTTATTCCCTGAACGATTTTTTCCTGATCAGCCACAGCAAAACTCAGCCGCAGAAACCGGTCCGGCGGCCGGCGGGGGAAAAAGGCGGTTCCCGGCAGCAGCAGGAGACCTTTTGTCTCGGCGGACTGGACAATCAGGCGGGCCGATACCCCTTCCCGCAGGGCCAGCCAGCAGGTCAGGCCGCCCCGGGGCGGATGGCAGACTGTCGAATCCGGCAGGAATTCCCGGATGGCGGCTAGGGCCGCCTCGTATCTTTCCTGATAAATCCGGCGGATAGCGCCGATATGTTTCTGCCAGATGCCCTGACGCAAATACAGGTCAAAGGCTCGCTGAGTCAGGCCGGAGGTGGCGATGTCCGAGTGATGCTTCACCGCCGAAACTTTTGCCACCCAGTGGGGTGGCATCAGTAAAAAAGCCAGCCGCAAACCGGGCATAAACATTTTGGAAAAGCTTTTCAGGTAAATGACTCGCTGGTCCCGGTCCAGAGCCTTTAAGGGGGCCAGGGGGGAACCGGAAAAATCCAGCTCGCTGATATAGTCATCCTCCAGAATAATGGCGTCGTAGCGCCGGGCCAGGCCGATCAATCGGTTGCGCTTGATCACCGAGTAGGAGTAACCGGTGGGATTTTGAATGTTGGCCATAACATAAATCAGGCGGGGGCGGAAGGCGCGAATTTTGTTTTCCAGCTCCTGCATGGCCATGCCGTCTGCGTCCATGGGAATGTCGATGATTTTGGCGCCCCGGGAACGAAAGGCGGCGATAGCCCCCGGATAGGTGGGACTTTCGGTAAACACGCAGTCACCGAACTGGAGAAAAGCCTTGGCAATGATGTCAATGCCCTGCTGGGCGCCGGAAATAATCTGCACATTGTCGGCCTGAGCCTGGACACCCTGGGTTTTTAAGTAAGCAGCAATGGACTGCCGCAAAGGAAAGAATCCCTGACTTTCCTGATACCCGAAAGCAAACCCCTGATCCCGGTCCAATACCTCGATCAATACCCGCTTAAAGTCATCAATGGGCAATAAATCCGGCGGCGGCATGACGGTGGCAAGATCAATGCAGTTCCTGCCGCCCGCAGGGATATGCTCCGGCAGTTCCAAGTCGATGTCAGGGGTTGCCGGCTCATACTCATCGGCCGTGCTGCCGGCGATTTCGGCCACATAGTTGCCGCTGCCGGCCCGGGAGTAGATGTAGCCGTTTTGTTCCAGAAGCTTATAGGCGTTGACCACTGTGCCGGGATTAACCCTTAAAAAAGCAGCCAGCTTCCGCACCGGCGGCAGAAGGTAGCCATGGCTCAGCTTGCCGCTCAGAATCAGTTCCCGCAAGCTGTCGTACAGCTGAGCATAGAGGGATGCCCTGCTGGTCTTATCCAATTGTATCGATACAAAATCAAAAAAATCTTCATTCATCTTGTAAAATTCCTTTCCTCTCTGCTATAATAACAAAAATTCGCCGGCGATACAAATAATTGTATCGATACGCCTATTTTAGCAAATTTTTTGCTGCCGGCAAAGAGGGGGAGTCTGGATATGGAAAATCGGTATGAACTAAACAAAAATCTGGCCCAGATGCTAAAGGGCGGCGTCATTATGGATGTGACCAACCCCGAACAGGCTAAAATCGCCGAAGAAGCCGGCGCTGTGGCTGTCATGGCTCTGGAAAGAGTACCGGCTGATATTCGCAGCCAAGGCGGAGTAGCCCGGATGTCCGATCCGAAAATGATCCGGGAGATTAAGGCTTCGGTTACCATCCCGGTCATGGCCAAGGCCCGGATCGGCCATTTTGTAGAGGCCCAGATCTTAGAGGCCATTGGTATCGACTATGTGGACGAAAGCGAAGTCTTAACCCCGGCGGATGAGCTTTACCATATCAATAAATGGGATTTTAAGATTCCCTTTGTCTGCGGCGCCCGCAATCTGGGCGAAGCCCTGCGCCGTATCGGTGAAGGAGCAGCTATGATCCGCACCAAGGGAGAAGCCGGTACCGGCAATGTAGTGGAAGCTGTCCGGCATATGCGGACCATGCTGGCGGATATGCGGCGGGTCAAGGCCGCTCCCCGGGAAGAATTGATGAGTATAGCCAAGGAAATGGGTGCGCCCATGCACCTGATTGAATATGTCGGGGAACACGGCTCTCTGCCGGTGGTCAATTTCGCTGCCGGCGGCATCGCCACCCCCGCCGATGCGGCCCTGATGATGCAGCTGGGCTGCGACGGAGTCTTTGTCGGGTCCGGTATTTTCAAATCCGGTGACCCCAGCCGGCGGGCTAAAGCCATCGTTCAGGCCACTACTCATTACAATGATCCGGAGTTTTTAGCCGGAATATCGGAAGATCTGGGTGAGCCTATGGTGGGCATTGAAATCGATAAAATCCAGCCTGCTGAACGGTTAGCTTCCCGGGGGTGGTAACACCATGCTGACTATCGGGGTATTAGCTCTGCAAGGCGCAGTGAAAGAACACCTGGATCATCTCAACGCCTTGCCTCAGATTCGGGGTGTGGCGGTTAAAAAAGCAGCGGATTTGGCTCCTGTCGCCGGACTGATTTTGCCGGGAGGCGAATCCACGGCGATGGGTAAGCTGCTGCGAGAATTTCTTCTGTCCCGGGCAATCCTGGACCGGATTCAGGAAGGCATGCCGGTGTGGGGCACTTGCGCCGGCATGATCCTGCTGGCCAGGACCATCGCCGGTCAGGAAACCGGTTATTTGGGGGTCATGGACATCTGCGTGCGGCGTAATGCCTATGGCAGTCAGTTGGACAGCTTTTCCACGGAAGCCCTCATTCCGGCGGTATCCGCTGCACCGGTGCCCCTGGTGTTTATCCGGGCGCCTTATGTGGAAGAGGCGGGGGCGGATGTGACAGTCCTGGCCAAAGTGGATGGTCACATTGTAGCGGTGGAGCAGGACCATATGCTGGCCACGGCTTTTCATCCGGAACTGACTGACGATTTGTCGTTTCACCGCTATTTTGCAGCCAAGGCAGCAGCCTGGAATGTATTGAAAACGAATCTTTGATCCCCGACGAAAAAGCCGGCGCCAGTCTCTTGACCGTCTTCTCTTGCTTATGCTATGATTAGAAAAACTAAATAACGCAACTCTTATCCAGAGTGGTCGAGGGACTGGCCCGATGACGCCCGGCAACCGGCTCGTTAGAGCAGTGGTGCTAATTCCAGCAGAACAGCAGTGTTTTGGGAGATGAGAGGGGAGCTAACAGATTTGTTGACCTCTTTCTTCCGGAAAGAGGTCTTTATTTTATTAGACGGAAACAAGAGCTGCAAAGCAGGCTTGTTTCTCGTTGCAAAAAACAGGAGAGTGGTAAAATGCCGATCAAGATCCCTAATAACCTGCCGGCGGCAGACATTCTGGAAAAAGAAAATATTTTCGTCATGTACGAAGACAGGGCCTATACTCAGGATATACGGCCTCTGAAAATTTTAATCTTAAACCTGATGCCCACCAAAATCACTACTGAAACGCAGCTGTTGAGGCTGTTGGGCAATACGCCGCTGCAAGTGGAAGTGGATCTGATGTATACCGCCAGCTATTTACCCACTAATACACCTGTGAAGCACCTGACTAAGTTTTATGAAACCTTTGATAGCGTTAAGTCCCACAATTATGACGGCATGATTATCACTGGCGCCCCGGTGGAACAGATGCCTTTTGAAGAAGTGGCTTACTGGCCGGAACTCTGTGAGATCATGGAGTGGACTAAAAATCATGTGTATTCCACTTTTCATATCTGCTGGGGGGCTCAGGCCGGCCTGTATTACCACTACGGTGTTCCCAAATATGATTTGCCGCAAAAAATGTTTGGCGTTTTTCCCCATAAAAGAATTTTTACCGCCCAGGATCAACTGTTTCGAGGCTTTGATGATCTTTTCTACGTACCTCACTCCCGCCACACCGAAATCCGGCGGGAGGACATTGTCAATAAACCGCAGCTGCAGCTTTTATCCGAATCCTGTATTTCCGGGGTGTATGCCGTGACGGACCTAAGCGGGCGCCAGTTCTTTATCACCGGTCACTCCGAATATGACCCACTGACCCTGAAAGGCGAATATGACCGGGACGTATCCCAGAGCCTGCCGATTCAAGTGCCGCAAAACTACTACCCCAATGACGATCCCAACCAGTCTCCGATGGTTCTTTGGCGCAGCGCCGCCCATCTTTTATTTTCCAACTGGCTTAATTATTATGTCTATCAGAGGACCCCTTATGATCTTTCGTATTTATAAGAGTCAAGGGCCAGGGCTTGATTGATTCAGACACAAAGAGAGCAGCTGCAATAATGGGTTGACACATGCGATACCGCTCATCATATAGCAAGCGGTATTGGCGATGATTGACATATATAGTTTAGCCCAATATAATGAGAATGAATATTATTATCATCATTGTGACGTATTTTCTGAAGGAGATAAAATGATTGGGGAGGGAACAGTATGCAACATCAGCCTAATCTGCAGGGTGTGCCGGAGACGTTGCTGATTCCGTTATGGGCGCGGGCGGTTGAGGCGAAGCGCGGCAAGCCGATCCTCAAAGATGCAAAAGCGATTGAGATCATGGAACGGATCGAATACGATTTCACGAAATTCGACAAGGCATGGAAATCACAGACTGGCGTGGTGATCAGAACCGAAATCCTGAACAAAGCGGCGGCGACGTTTATAGCCAGGCACCCTGATGCTGTGGTCGTCAATATCGGTTGCGGCCTCGACACCCGCTTTGCACAGGTGGATAACGGCAAGATTCGCTGGTACGATCTGGATTTGCCGGAGTCGATCCGTATTCGCCGGCAATTTTTCTGTGAAACAGAGCGCTATAAGATGATCGCCAAATCTGTCTTCGATTATTCCTGGATTCAGGAAATTGCTGCAGAGGCGCAGCCGGTCCTGATCATTGCGGAAGGGACCCTCATGTACTTCACCGAGCAGGAGATCAAAAGCCTGATTAATAAACTGACCGACGTCTTCCCCAAGGCCGAAATGCTGCTGGAAATCATTACGCCGGGGATCGTGAAAATGAGCAAGCAGCATGATACAGTCGGCAAGATGGACAACGTCAGGTTTCAGTGGGGAGTGACCAGCGGTAAAGAACTGGAACAGTACAACAACCGCATCAAGGTCATCAACGAGTGGAATTTATTCGATTATCATCAAGACAGATGGGGCTGGATGGCCTGGATGGCTAAGATCCCTGCCGTTAAGCGCCGGTTCAGCGACAGCGTCGTTCATTTAGTATTTGGGTAACCGCGCTTTTTGGTGAACAGGGACAGGCAATAAGGTAAAATTGCTTACAGGTAATAGAAAAAGGTCACCGCCGCTTCTTCTGTCAGAAGCGGCGGTGACCTTTTTCTGCTTTGCTGCGCGCCGGGCGTCTGTCTATGCCATTGACAGATAGAAGAAGGTATTCTATAATGTTTTTGATAATGATAATCATTATCAAAAACGAGAGGGCCACAGAGCTCCGCATGAATAGGCGGAGCTCTGCTTTTTTGCGGAGCGCACGGCCGCCGGGAGCAGCCTGCCGCGGACCGGGCTGCACTTTCATAGTGATGCGGCGGGAAAGCAAGAAAACAGGAATAAGACGAGGTGGCAATATGAATAGCCGGATAGGCAGGATTATTGGTATTTTGATAATGGGAGCCCTGGCAGTGGGCGCAGTTTTATCGCTGCAGATGCAACCGCCGGCTGTACAGCCGGCGTCAACAGTGATGCGGCCGGTAACTGACAGCGCCGGACGGGTGGTGCAAATTCCCGTCCGGCCGCAGCGTGTTATCGTCCTGAACCCTTCCAGCCTGGATCTGTTTTATGCCGCCGGCGGCAAGGTGGTTGGCAGGCCAACGACACAAGCCCTGCCGGATACGGTTAAAACGGCGGTTGCGGCCGTGCCGGAGGTGGGGACTACCGCTAATCCGAACGTAGAAAAACTGATCGCACTTGAACCTGATTTAGTGCTGGGAGTCAATGTGCCGCCGCATCATCAGCTGGTACCGGTTCTGGAAAAAGCGGGCATTCCGATTCTGCTGCAAATGCTGGACAACTATCAGCAGATACTTGATACGCTGCGCTTTTATGGCGAGCTGACAGGACGGCCGGAACAGTCGGCTGCGGTCATCAAAGAGATAGAAGACGATTACAGGCGGCGGATGGCGAACAGGGGGTCACAGCCTGCACCGGAGGTTTTGCTGGTCTGGGGATCGACGACAAGTTTTCAGATGGCGACGTCCAACAGCTTCGCCGGTGATCTGCTGCGCCGGCTGGGGGCGCACAATATGGCCGACAGCAAGGCCGGCCTGAGCGCCAAAATGAGCTCTGTACCCTTAAGCCTGGAATATGTCAGCAAGAGCAATCCTGATGTAATTTTACTGATCACCCACAGCTCGGACACAAAGGTGGGCGAAAAATTCCGTGCGGAACTTGCCGGCCACCCTGCCTGGCAAGGGCTGAAAGCGGTAAGCAATAACCGGGTACATCAATTGCCGTATCACCTTTTTGCCGTAAACCCCGGCACCCGGGTAGGCGAGGCGGTGGCGGTGCTGGAGAGGCTGGTTTATCCGGAGGCGGCGCGTTGAAGGCGGCAGCATATAACGAGTAAGAAGAGGGGTGGCTATGAATGAAAAATCTGCAAGCCGCCTGTATAGGAGGGGAGCATGCGTTGTCTGGCAATCGATATATGAGTAGACTACGAATGAACAAAAAATGGATTGCCGCGCTAAGTCTGGCGATTGCCGCGGCTTTGAACCTGCCCGTCTATGCGGCGGAAGTCAGCGAGGTCCTTGTCACCGCCACCCGGACGGAACAGAAAATAAAAGACGTCCCGGCAGCGGCGGAAGTCATTACCCGGGAGCAGATCCAGGCCAAGGGCGCCATCACGCTGCGGCAGGCTTTGGAAACCGCAGCGGGCATATCCTTTGGCGTGGATGGCATGAAGGGATCGTCCGTCTCCATTCGCGGTTTTGATTCAAAGCACGTGCTGATTCTGATTGATGGCCGGCGAATTAGCGGCGAGACCAGCCTAAATCGCGCCAATTCCTTTGAAATTGACCGGATCAGCATGGAAAACGTGGAGCGGATCGAGATTATCCGCGGCGCCAGCAGCGCTCTTTACGGCTCCGATGCGCTGGGCGGCATCATCAATATCGTCATGAAACGGCCTGAGCAGCCGCAGCTTAGCCTGGAACTGGAAGGGCAGAAAGCTGATGCGTTTAGCGATGGGCGCGACTGGTCGTTGCGCTATGATGCCGGCAGGCAGGGACGCTTCGGCTGGTCGCTGAGCGCGGGCGAACGCAGGGAAGATCCATTTGCCCAGGAGGATGGGATACATAACAATTATTACGGCACCCGGCGGCCGATTAACTTCCAGGGAGAATGGCTAACCGGCGAAACAGGCAGGGTCACTCTGGGAATTGATTATTTAGATGAACAGACAAAGCGGACGGCGGACAAATCATTTTATACCAATGATAATCAGAGAGCAGATTTCAATATTGGCTATGAAAGCAAGGCGGCGGATACGGATTATAAAATTCGCTTTTATCAATCCGTTTATGATAAGGATATCGAAACCCGCAGCAGGACAAGCGGCGCGTTAAGCAGCTTTGACGTCATTAAGCGCACGATCAATACCGTTGAGGCGAATGCCGCGACGCCGGCGTCGGAAGATCACCTGCTGGCCTACGGCCTGGAATACCGGCAGGAAAAGGTGCGCGGCACCCGCATTGACTCCGGCAAAAACCCCTACACCCTGTATCGAGAGGGTAAAACCGCCGCCGGATCGGAAGCGACACTCGATTATTATGCCGCTTATGTGCAGGATGAGTGGGATGTTAACGACAAGCTGCTGTTGGTCTCGGCGCTGCGTTATGACGACAGTGATCAATTTGTCAGTGCCGTCAGCCCCAAAATGGGCGTCACCTATAAACTGCAGCCGAACAGCCGTCTCAAGGCTAATGTCGGCTATGGCTTTAAAATCCCCACGACAACCGAGCTCTATCACGCCTTTCTCATGGCCGGCAAAACCTATTTTATCGGCAATCCCGATTTAGATCCGGAGCGATCGGTCAATTATGACTTCAGCTGGGAGGGAGAAGCCGGGCCCCTGTCCGGAAAGGTAGGCGTTTTCCGCAGCGATATAAAAGATATGATTGAAAGTTATGAGGTCGGGCCGGATTATCCCGGGTACCAGGCTGGCTATAAAAATAATTCCTATGGCAATATTGCCAAAGCGCAGCTGCAGGGCGTCGAGGCGGAAATCGGCCGCAGAATCAATGACCGCCTGACGGTTAAAGCCAATTACACCTATCTTGACGCAAAAAACAAAACGACCCATGTCCGTTTGGAAGAACGGGCCCGCCACTTAGTCGGCGCCAGTTTGCTGTACAGCGACCGGGAAAGCGGCATAAACGGCAACATCTGGGGGACCTGGAACGGTGACTGGATTGATTCCGGCGGAAACGCTAAATCCTACGCCGTCTGGAACGCGTTGGTCAGTAAACAGCTGAATCCGGCAACCACCATTTACCTTGGCGTGGATAATATCTTTAACTATAAAGATTATGACCGGTGGATCAATGGTGCAATCTACCGCACCGGCATAAGATTAAAAATTTAAAGGCCATGAAAATTCAAGCCTCCGAGCGATTCGGAGGCTTTTTATCAGTCCTTGCCATATCATTTCTCCGGATTGCGGCGCGAGGGTTTGGAACGCTTGCCGGCGAATATCTGCCATAGTTCCACCGAATACTAAGCGAGAAGAGGAGTAAATGCTGAAGCCAAAACTGAAGTGCAGGGATGCAGGACGCCGAAACCGGCCAATGCCTGCAAGACTGCCCGGGCCTGTCTGTAATTTTTGCGGTTTGGTAACCCTGGCTACCGATTTACGCCAAAGCAGCATGTTACAATATCGACAAAAGCTACAATGCAATAGGAGGGAGCACCCTTGACAAAATATATTAACCTGACCGACACTGTCTACGACGTTACCGAAAAATACCCGGAAGTCATCGCATTGCTGGCAGCCAATGGCTTTGAACAATTAAACAACCCGCTGCTGCGAAAAACGCTGGGCAAGACGATTACCCTGGAAACCGCGCTGCGGAGCAAAAAAATCAATGTCGAACTGTTTGTGCAAAAGCTGGAGGACGCCATTGAGCAAAACCGTCCCGCCGCCTCCACCGGCCTGATTGCCATGAAAAAAGACAGCGGCGGCGACATCAGAATCGAAGGCGTCCTGCCCTGCCCGATCCGGCTGCCGCTGCTCGAGCGGTTTGAAGCCTGGCTGGCCGGAAACAAGGACCGCCTCGCCTTTGATGTCGATTACGACCTGAAAGCGGCCAGCATGGGGATCGACTGGATTAAGGAGCGCATCGCCGCCAATCCAGGCGACGAATCGGTTCTGTCGGATTTGTTCATGTCGGCGGGCTTTGACTTATTCTTTGACCGGAAGCTGATGGGCAAGTTTAAAGACGAAGGCATATTTGAGGATATCAGCGGCTTCGAGCGGCTGAACCGCGACTTTGACAACGAACGCATCGACCTGAAAGACCCGCGGCGCCAATACTCGGTCATTGGCGTAGTTCCCGCCATTTTCATGGTCAATACCGACGTGCTTGGCGGCCGTCCTTTCCCGGAACGCTGGTCGGACCTCTTAGCGCCTGACTTTGAGAATACCATTTCCCTGCCGATGCGGGATCTGGATTTATTTAACGCCTTACTGCTCAATATCTATAAAGAGCACGGCGAAGACGGCGTGGCCAGAATGGGCCGTTCGCTGCTGCGCAGCATGCATCCGGCGCAAATGGTTAAATCGCATCGCCGGCAGGCTGATGAAGAGACGCCGGTGATTACCGTTATGCCTTACTTCTTTACGCAAATGATCGGCGCCAACACTCCGTTCAAGCCGGTATGGCCCAAAGACGGCGCGATTATCAGCCCCATCTTCCTCCTGGCGAAAGCGGCGACGAAGGAAAAGACCAAGCCCTTTGTCGATTTCCTCTTTTCCCGGGAAGTCGGCGAAATCCTGTCGGGCAACGGCCATTTTCCTTCGACCAATCCCCAGGTCGACAACCGGCTTGCGCCGCACCAGAACTTTATGTGGCTGGGCTGGGACTATATCAACTCCCATGATATCGGTGAACTGCTGATTAAGACAGAAGACCTGTTTTATGCCGCGGCAGGAAAGGAGAGTTAAGATGAACCTGACGATTTTTTCCGGCCCGCCGTCCTCCGGCAAGACCTCGGTCATCCTGAAAACCATTGCCGCGGTGCAGCAGCGCGGCCTGCAGGTCGGCGTCGTCAAATTCGACTGCCTGTATACCGACGACGACGCGGCCTATGACAAAGCCGGCATCCCCGTAAAGAAAGGACTGTCCGGGGCGCTCTGCCCCGACCACTTTTTCGCCTCCAACATCGAGGAAGTCGTGCGCTGGGGCAACCAACTGGGACTTGACCTGCTGATCACCGAATCAGCCGGTCTGTGCAACCGCTGCTCGCCCTACCTGAAAGAGATCAAAGGCGTTTGCGTGATTGACAATCTATCCGGCATCAACACCCCGAAAAAGATTGGCCCAATGCTGAAAGCCGCCGATCTGGTGGTCATCACCAAAGGCGATATTGTTTCCCAGGCCGAGCGGGAAGTGTTTGCCTCGCGGGTAAGCTCGGTCAACCCCCAGGCGGTGGTCATGCACGTCAACGGCCTGACCGGCCAGGGCGCGTATGAACTCGGCACGCTGCTGTATGACGCGGAACAGAGCGTCGCTTCCGTGCAGGGCATGCAGCTGCGCTTCCCCATGCCCGCCGCCATGTGCTCCTATTGTCTGGGAGAAACCCGCATCGGCGAAGCCTTTCAAATGGGCAACACCAAGAAAATGAAACTGGAGGATGAAGGACGATGAAAAACCTGACCATCCGCCAGTTGCTGCAAAAATATCCCTTTGCCGGCAGTTATTTCGAGCAGAACAAACTGGATATTGCCGGCTATGAAGACCGGACCTTCGCGCAGTACCTCGCCCATTTCAGCGAAGCCGAGATCGAGGACCAGGCCATTGACCGGGAAAATCTGCTGGCCGGCCTCAGCCTGTTTATCGAGCAAATGACCGCCTTCCTTGGGCTGGAACAGGAGAGGCGGGTGGAAACGCTGACCATCCTTCCCGGCCGGGACAAATCCGGCCAGGCGGAACAGTTTCAGGAACTGACCGTCCGCCAGTCGGAGATTGTTTCCATCGTCGGCCCCACTGGCTCGGGGAAAAGCCGCCTGCTGGCCGATATCGAATGGACGGCGCAAAAAGACACCCCTACCGGCAGGACCATCCGGATCAACGGCGAGGAACCGGATAAGAAATGGCGTTTTTCGTCCAACAACAAGCTGGTAGCCCAGCTTTCCCAGAACATGAACTTTGTTATTGACCTGACCACGCAGGAATTCCTGCGGCTGCACGCGCAAAGCCGCCTGGTGGAAGATGTGGAAGGGATTGTGGAGCGCATTATCGCCGAGGCCAACAAGCTTGCCGGCGAGAAGTTTGACCCGGACACGCCGGTAACCAGCCTGAGCGGCGGCCAGTCCCGCGCCCTGATGATCGCCGACACGGCCATTCTCAGTTCATCTCCCATCGTTTTGATCGATGAAATTGAAAATGCCGGCATTGACCGCAAGAAAGCGCTGAAGCTTTTAGTAGCTGAAGACAAAATTGTCCTGATGGCCACCCATGACCCGCTGCTGGCCCTGATTGCCGACAAACGGATCATCATTAAAAACGGCGGCATCAGCAAGGTGATTGAAACCAGCACCCAGGAAAAATCCCTGCTGGCTCAGCTGGAGAAAACCGACGGCATGCTCCAAAGCATGCGGCAGAAATTAAGAGGCGGCGAAACATTGACGCCGCAGGATATGCTCAGCCCGGCGCTGTAGCAGGATAAGAACATCGCCTCCTGTGTTATGCGGGCGGGCAGCAATGTGAATCCATCCGTTGCGCGCCAAACCTGCCAACATCTCCGGAGTGCCGACTAATTTGTCAGTAATCCCGTCCTCTTGACACCCGCAAAATATGATTGCCTGAAAAACCATATGGACGTAAAATAATAACAGTATTTATTGTAAAAAGGAGAAATTCATGAAACGGAAAGTTCGTATAGGTATTGCTGGCTACGGCAATTTGGGCAAGGGGGCCGAACGGGCTGTCGGCAATAATCCTGACATGGAATTGGTTGCGGTATTTTCCCGCCGTCCCCTTACCGGTACTGTCAGCGGCGCTGTGGCTGTTTCCATGGATCGGATTGCCGAGTATAAGGACCAAATTGATGTGATGCTGTTATGCGGCGGTTCCGCCACCGACCTCGCCGGACAAGGTCCGCAGCTTGCAGCCTTATTCAACACAGTGGACAGTTATGATACCCATGCCAAAATTCCGGATTACTTTGAAGCTATGGATAGCGTGGCGAAAAAAGCCGGTACAGTGGCAACCATATCGGTTGGCTGGGATCCGGGATTGTTTTCGCTGAATCGCCTGCTGGCCAACGCGGTGCTGCCTGAAGGCATAGATTATACTTTCTGGGGAAAGGTGTAAGCCAGGGGCATTCCGATGCCATCCGGCGCATTGCCGGTGTCCGGGATGCCCGGCAATATACTATCCCGAAGGAAGAACTAATCCGTCGCATCCGTTCGGGTGAAGCGCCGGTTTTTTTCGAAAAACAGGCGCACCTGCGGGATTGCTATGTGGTTCCCCAGCCGGGAGCCGACCTTAATGCGATTGAGCAGGCAATCAAAACCATGCCGGACTATTTTGCCGGCTACGAAACCCGCGTCACCTTTATTACCGAAACGGAAATGGCGGCCAAGCATGCCGGAACGCCCCACGGCGGCTTCGTTTTGCGCAGCGGTTCCAGCGGTCCGTCAACCCGGCATATCATGGAGTTCAGCCTGAAGCTGGACAGCAATCCGGAGTTTACCGGCAACGTGCTTGCCGCCTATGCCCGGGCGGTTTTCAGAATGGCGTGCAACCACTATACCGGAGCCTATACGGTTCTGGATATTCCGTTCGCGTGGCTGTCACCCAAACCGGCGGCACAGTTGCGGCGAGATCTGCTCTAGCTGCCGCGTCCCAGACATCCTTAATCAGTCTCAGCACCCTTTTCCCGTTGATAAGGGATGTTCCGCTGGCTTGCAGTCCGAACAGGCCTGATGATAGTATGCACTTTCTCCGCGAACTTCCGCATGGGTGCCCGTGCATGCAACAGTGCGGTTTTCCAACCTGCTGCAAGAGAAAGGACGGTGGAGCTGATTGCTTATATCTGTCAATCGTAAAAAAATACATACCCTGGAAGGAAATCGGCCGGCTTAGCCGAATAAATAAGTTAAAAGCTGGAAACTATCCTGAGGGAAGGTGTGGTATGAACCCGATTTTTACTCTGGCAAGGCGTATGAGTGGCAAGAGCCTGCTTTTTTCTTTGCTGTTGCTTTGTCTTTTTCTGTTCTTAGCCGCTCCGGCCGATGCGGCGGTCAAACCCGGCGCAGAGGAGCACTGGTTTAACAAAGGGCTGCAATATGACTCCAGGCAGGATTACAATAAGGCTATTGCCGCTTACAGCCAGGCCATCGCTTTGAATCCGCAATATGCTGACGCCTACTATAACCGCGGCAATGCCTATAAAAACAGCGGTGAATACGACAATGCCATTGCTGACTATACCCAGGTTATTGCTTTGGCGCCGCAGAACATGGACGCCTGGCGCAGTCGGGGCGATGTTTATGCGGAAAAGGGCGACTATGACAAGGCTGTTACCGACTATACCCAGTTCATCGCTTTAGAGCCGCAAAATGCCGAAGCCCATAATAACCGGGGCATCGCGTACAGTGACAAAGGCGACTATGATACAGCCATCACTGACTATACCCGGGCCATTGCTTTGCAGCCGAAGTATGCTACGGCCTACTATAACCGGGGTATTGCTTATAAAAACAAAGGCGACTACGATAAAGCCATCGACGACTACAGTCAGGCTATCGCCTTGAACCCCCGCGACGCCTCTGCTTATAACAACCGCGCCAATGCCTATGTTATGAAAGGTGACTATGATAAAGCCATCACCGACTACAGCCTAGCTACCACCCTTGATCCTGACTATGCCGTGGCTTACTACAATCAGGCGCTGGCATGTGAAAAGGCCGGCCGGCTTGCCGAGGCCGCCGCAGCCTACCGCGCATTTATCAGTCATGGATCAAATCAAGATGAAGAAGAGGTAACCTATGCCCACCAGCGCCTGGCTGCTATCGGCGGAGACCGTTAGCGATCATCTTTTTGGACGGCGGGATGTTTATAAAATCTATTGACACCAATAAAATGGCTGTGTTATGATAATAAAAATTAAATGCGGGGCTTATTGCTTAGCTGATTAGTAAACTAAAGGCTAAGGTTGCAGAAATGTAACCTTAGCCTTTTTTGTATTTGGTCGGCTAAAGCCAACAAGAAAGAAGGTACACACGTGAAAAGAATCTACCCATGGCTGCCGGTACTATCCATCCTGCTGGCGCTCGGTCTGGAAGCCGGACTTGAAAATACCGGCGGGCATATTCCTGCCCAACGCCCTTATCAAATCTATTTTTTAGCTGTCTTGCTGGCCGTGTTCTCCGCAGTGGCTGCCGCTTCCCGTTTCAGCGCCCGGGCAAAAGCTTGGATCGGCGACAAAGCCCTGTTTGTCGCTGTAGTCATTTTACTCCTGACTCTATATAATCTGGCGACGAAAAAATTCGGCTTTCTGCCGGTGATCTTTTTTCCTTCCGCTGACCGAATCCTGAGTGTGCTGGTGGAAGATTTTGATTTCCTGATGATCTGCCTGGCTGCTTCCGGCAAGCTGTTGTTTACCGGATTCATCCTGGGGGCTGCTGCCGGATTTATCACCGGCATTGCCGTCGGGTTCAGCAAGACTGCCGGCTACTGGATCAATCCTCTTGTCCGCACCTTGGGTCCTATTCCGTCCACAGCCTGGATTCCGGTGGTGCTGGTTAGCTTTCCCACTACCTTTTCCGCCAGCGCCTTTCTGATAGGGCTGGCTGTATGGTTTCCTACGGCGGTTATGACCAGCAGCGGTATTTTGAATGTGCAAAACGCCTATTTTGAGGTGGCCAGCACTCTGGGAGCCGGGAAATATTATCAGATTTTCCGGGTGGGAATTCCCGCCGCTATGCCCCACATGTTCATCGGTATCTTCAACGGGACCTGCGCCTCGTTTATCACCCTGATGACAGCTGAGATGCTGGGGGTTAAAAACGGCCTTGGCTGGTACATTAACTGGCAAAGGGAAATGATGTCCTACGCCAATGTCTATGCCGGACTGATCATGATCTCGGTCACGTTTTCCCTTCTGATCACTCTCTTATTTAAAGTGCGCGATACTGTGCTGGTCTGGCAGAAAGGGGTTATCAAATGGTAGGAGAGATTCGGGCCGAGGGAGTTGCCAAACGGTTTTTTCAGCAGGATGAAACCGAAGTCATCGCTCTTAACGGCATTAACCTGACGATTCAAGCGGGAGAATTTGTATCCCTGATCGGTCCTTCCGGCTGCGGCAAATCCACGCTGCTCCGCCTGATTGCCGGGCTGAACGGTCCGGATGCGGGGAAGCTTTATATCGACGGGGACGAAATCGAAAAGCCTTCCTATGAACGGGGCCTGGTGTTTCAAAACCCACTTTTGTTTCCTTGGCTGAATATCCGGGACAATGTGTCTTTTGGCCTGAAGGCCCGCAAAATATACAGGGAAAGGGAGGAAGAGGTAGATCAGTTTATCGACCTGGTGGGACTTTCCGGCTTTCAAAAATCTTATCCTCATCAGTTGTCCGGCGGTATGGCCCAAAGAGCTTCCCTGGCCAGAGCGCTCATCAATCATCCCAAAGTCATGCTTTTGGATGAACCCCTTGGGGCTTTGGACGCTTTTACCCGGATGAATATGCAGGATGAATTGATTCGCATTTGGCAGGAAAGGAAGATGACTATGATCATGGTGACCCATGATGTGGATGAAGCTATCTACCTGGCCGACCGGGTGATTGTCATGACTCCCCCGCCCCGGAAAGATCGAAAGTATCATTGAAGTGGGCCTTTCCCGGCCAAGAGCCCGCAGCAATCCGGAATTTCTGCACCTTCGCACCAAGATTTTGTCGATCTTGGATTATGCAGGAAACATTAAAGAGCCTGGTTATTATTTGTAAAATACATTTTAAAAGGAGAAGATCGAATGAAGCTCAAATTTAAAATGATGATTGTCACTATACTGTCAGCAACCTTGCTGATGGCCGGATGCGGCGGACAGCAGACAGCCGCCCCCAAAGCCGAAGACTATGTCTTAAAGGTGGGCTACGCCGGCAGCTTATGCGAAGGTCCGATACACATGGCCTATGAGAAAGGTTTCTTTGCTGAAGAAGGCCTGAAAGTGGAGTTGGTCAAACTGGCCGCCGGCGGACCTATGTTTGAAGCCGTTACTGCCGGGAAGATAGAAGCGGGATTTGGCCTGATGGCCAGTCTGATTCAGCCGCTCTCCAACGGATTGCCGGTTAAAATCACTACCGGTCTCCACACAGGCTGCGACAAGGTACTGGTTCCTCAAAATTCCGGCATCAACACCGTCGCCGACTTGAAAGGCAAACGCATCGGCGTTCCCAGCCTGACCAGCAGTCCGGTTATGTTCGCCAAACGCGCCTTGGCTGCTGCCGGAGTAGGCGTAAGTGAAAAGAACTTAGAAGTGGAATTTGTCGTGTTCAGCAACAGCGAACTGCCCCTGGCCCTGCAAAAAGGCGCTATCGACGCCATTGCCGCCAATGACCCGGTAGCCTCTATCGCTGCCCAAGAGTATAATCTGAACATCCTGCTGGATTCGGCTGTCACCGCTCCCTACCATGACCAATATTGCTGCGTGGCTTATGTCAAAGACACTCTGGCTAAAAACAATCCGGAAATAGCCGCCAAATATACCCGTGCTATGCAGAAAGCCAGCGCCTATGTTGCTCAGCATCCCGAAGAAGTCGCCAAAATTCAGGTAGAGAAAAAATATGTGGCCGGCAACGCCGAATTTAACGGTAAGGTATTAAAGACTTACAACTATATCCCCTCGGTTTCCGGCGCTTATAACGCCTTCGGTGTCACTGCCGCCGAGTTGCAGAACGTCGGCATGCTCGGAGCCGCCGCTGATGTGCCGGCTCTGCATAAAAACAGCTTTGTCACTCTGCCGGGAGTTCCCGATACAATAAAATAAGTTAAGAAAAAGCAAAAGCGGCAAGATAGTTGCCGCTTTTGCTTTAGAAGTATATAAAACTAAAATCCTCTTGCCCGATACGCTCCTACAATCCGGTCGACTGCTTCCTTCAGAGTAGCACGGGTGCAGCCGAAATTCAGGCGCATGAAGCCCGAGCCCTGAGCGCCGAAAGTAGCGCCATTATTTAATCCCACTCTGGCTTCTTTGCCAAAGAAATCAGCCAGGGCCTGATCACCGAGCCCCAGTTCCCGGCAATCCAGCCAGGCCAGGAAGGTGCCCTCAGGCAATGCGATCTCGATTTTGGGAGTTTCTTTGCTGAATCTTTCCGCCAGGTAAGCGGCATTGGCGGCGAGAAAGGGCAGCAGTTCATCCAGCCAGGGTCCACCGTGCTTATAGGCGGCTTCCATGGCGACGCTGCCGAAGACAGTGCTTTTGGTGATGCTCAGGGTGGAAATGGCCTCATAGAATTTTTGGCGAAGTCCCTTGTCGGGAATCACTACGGCTGAAGTATACAGGCCGGCGGTATTGAAGGTCTTGCTGGGGGCCACGCAGGTAAGCGTCAGGCTTTCGATTTCCGGATTCAGGGAAGCCAGAGGAATGTGACGGTGTCCGGAATACACCAGGTCGCCGTGGATTTCATCCGACAAAATGATCAGGTTATGGGTCACAGCGATTTCCGCCAGTTTTTTCAGTTCAGCGGCGCCCCAGACCCGCCCCACCGGGTTGTGGGGGCTGCATAAAATCAGCATTTTGGCGTCAGAGGCTTTGCGCGCCAGGTCCTCAAAATCCATGCGGTAATGGCCATTCTCCGCAATCAGCGGATTTTCCAGTACAGTCCTGCCGTTTTGCAGGACGGAGGAGAAAAAGGGAGGATACACCGGCGGCTGAATGATTACCTTGTCCCCGGGGTTGGTCAGGGTTTGTACCGCCACCGCCAAAGCGGTGCACACTCCGGGGGAATTCACCATCCACTCCGGTTTGGTTTCCCAGCCATGACGCTGTTTCAGCCACTCTGAAAGCGCTTCAAATCCCAGAAAGCGGGGAGAGGGATAGCCAAAAACGCCGTGGGCCACTCTGGCCTGGAGGGCTTCCAGCACAGCGGCTGGCGGCGGGAAGTCGGTGTCAGCCACCCAGAGGGGCAGCACGTCTTTGGCACTATACAGCAAATCGGCGTCATCCCATTTCAGGCTACCGCTGTTGCGGCGGTTAATTTCCGTTCCAAAATTGATCTTGGTCAATGCAGTCACTGCCTTTCGTAACAAAATGTGATTGTTCGTTGAAACATTGGCTCTCGGGATATCAAGCATCAAAATGAGAGAAAAGCAAAAAGGCAGATACTTCGGAATAAAAGGGAAGTACCTGCCTTCAGTCTACTGATCAGCCCAAATAATAAAATATGAAGCTGGTAAAAGAATACACAATTTCTGAGTTGGTGTCAATAGCCAGCGGAAGAAGCCTTTTTTACTTTTCCGACAGGAATCAGGCCAACAAGGAAGTGCGCATGGTCCATTCCCTCTATACATTAAAAGCCGCGGTCCTGATAAGCGCGGGTGATCCGGTCGATGGCCTCGGTCAGCACCGCGCGGCTGCAGCCAAAATTCAGGCGCATGAAGCCCGAGCCCTGAGCGCCGAAGGAGTATCCCCTATTCAGTCCCACTCTGGCTTCCTTGGCAAAGAAATCACTCAGGGCATCGTTGTTCAGGCCGAGGGCCCGGCAGTCCAGCCATGCAAGAAAAGTGCCTTCCGGCAGGTTGACCTTGATTTTTGGGGTTTCCCGGCTGAATCTTTCCACCAGGTAGGCGGCGTTGGCGGCGAGAAAGGGCAGCAATTGTTCCAACCAGGGCCCGCCGTGCTTATAGGCGGCTTCCAGGGCGGCGCTGCCAAAGACATTGCTTTTGGTGAGACTGAGTGCCTGAATGACGTCGGCAAAACGTTTGCGCAGCGCTGTATCAGAAATCACCACGGCTGAGGTGTAGAGGCCGGCGATGTTGAAGGTTTTACTGGGGGCAACGCAGGTCACCGTAATTCTGGCGATGTCTTCGCCCAGAGAAGCCAGAGGCGTGTGGCGGTGACCGGGATAAACCAGGTCGCTGTGAATCTCGTCGGACAGGATGATCAGGTTATTGGACAGAGCAATTTCAGCCAGTTTTTTTAGTTCGGCAGCGGTCCAGACCCGGCCCACCGGGTTATGGGGACTGCAAAGAATCAGGAGTTTGGCGTCGGCGGCTTTACGGGCCAAATCGTCAAAATCAATCCGGTAACGGCCATCTTCAGGAATGAGCGAATTTTCCACCACTGTCCGGCTGTTTTGCAGTACTGCAGAGAAAAAGTGCGGATAGACCGGCGGCTGAATGATCACTTTATCTCCCGGTGCGGTCAGAGTTTGCACGGCAATTGAAAGCGCGGTAACCACTCCGGGAGAGTTAACCATCCACTCCGGTTTGGTTTCCCAGCTGTGACGCTGTTTCAGCCAGCCGGCCAGCGCCTCAAATCCCAGGAATCGCGGGGAGGGATAGCCAAAGACACCGTGTGCCACTCTCGCCTGAAGAGCATCCAGCACAGCCTGCGGCGCAGGAAAGTCGGTGTCAGCTACCCAGAGCGGCAGTACGTCTTTAGCGCCATACAGCAAATCGGCGTCATCCCATTTCACACTGCCGCTGTTGCGGCGGTTAATTACAGTATTAAAATCGATCTTAGTCAATACAGGTCACTGCCTTTCAAGATAAATTCCGGCAACCGGATGAACATGACACCCTCCTTTCGCAGGGGTATAGAAAGACAAAAAGGCAGATACTCCCACAAAAGAGGAGTATCTGCCTTCAGTCATTCTGATCAGCTGAATCACAAGCTAATGAAATTGATAAAAGGATACACGATCTTTGGCCTGATGTCAATAGAAATAATGAAACAGTTAAGACGGGTAAAAGCAGTAAAAATTTATTGCTGCAGAATCTTTTCTTTTGACTTTGGAGAAATGTGCTATACTAATATACAATTCTATTTTATGATACAATTGCGTATTTGCAAACAAAAATTTTTACACAGGAAGGAGCACCTTTGGATGACCGTATATAAAGCCTTGACCATTGCCGGCTCCGATACCAGCGGCGGCGCCGGACTGCAGGCTGACCTGAAGACATTTCAGGAGCTTGGCGTCTACGGCATGACCGCCATTACGGTGATCGTCGCCCAAAATCCTGCCCGCAGCTGGGCCCACGACGTATATCCTCTGTCCCTTGAGGCGCTGGAAGCGCAGCTGGATACCGTGCTGGCCGGCATCGGCGTCGACGCTCTGAAAACCGGCATGCTGGCCAGCAGCGAAATCATTTCCCTGGTAGCCAGAAAACTGGACCAATACAGAGCCAAAAACATCCTGATAGACCCGGTCATGGTGTGCAAGGGAACCGATGAAGTCATGCATCCGGATGCGGCGGTGAGCATTCGTCAGGATCTGGTGCCCCGGGCCACCATCATTACGCCCAATGTCTTTGAGGCATCTCAGTTAAGCGGCATGCCCATCCACTCTGTAGAGGACATGAAAGCCGCGGCTGCCAAAATTTATGAACTGGGTCCCCGCTATGTCCTGGTCAAGGGCGGTGCCAAACTGGGCATTGCCGCAGCGATTGACGTTTTATACGATGGCAGCCGGTTTGAAATCTTCGAAGCCTCCAAGATTAGCACCACCTACACCCATGGCGCCGGCTGCACTTATGCCGCCGCCATTACCGCCGGCCTGGCTCAGGGCCTGTCGGTGCCGCTGGCGGTCAAGCAGGCTAAAGAGTTTGTCACCCTGGCCATTCAGCATTCCTTCCCGCTGAATTCCTATGTGGGCCCGACTTATCATGCGGCTCACCGTCTGAAACAATAAGCAGAAGCCGGAGCCTCTCCCGCAACGGGATGGGTTCCGGCTTTTAAATTATGCGTCATCTCATGAAGGAAGAAGTATTTTCTGGCGTTCTCTGTTGTTTTAAACGGCATGGGATTATATAATGAAAATTGAGATAATTTTTGACTAAAAACCATGCTTATCGGAATTCCGCCATAGGAGATGAGAAAGTGGCTAATCTACGGGCAGTATTATTTAAAAGGCCGGCAGTTTATTGGAATGATAAACAAATTGTCTTTCCCTTTGCCAAAATGGAAGCACTGTTATACTACCTTTTGGTTAACGGGGAAGCTACCCGTGAAAATTTAGCCGCACTTTTCTGGGGGGACAGGGAGGATAACGCCGCCAGGCAAAATCTGCGCAACACGGTTTATTTGCTGAGAAAGACCCTGACGTCGGACCTGCTGATCACGTCATCCCGCGCCAGTATTGCTTTAAATCCTGCCTTGACGATATCGACGGATCTGGAGTTATTGACGGCAAATCAGATCGCGGAATTTCTGGGAAAAAATCCGGCAGAGTTTTTAGCGGGGTTTTCCTGCAAGGACGCGGCCGGTTTTGACCATTGGGTCAGCGAAAGGCGCGAGCAGTTCCGGAAGACCGTAATCGGTTATTTGACCAAGTGGATCCTAAAAATGATCAAACAGGAAGAGTATACGGCTGCCACAAAATATCTGCATGAATTAATCAGTTTGGATGCTTATAATGAAAGCGCTTACAGGACCCTCATGAAAATATATGCCAAAGAGAATTCCTATACAGCCCTGGAGATCTATCGGGATTTGGAACGGAAAATGGAGCAGGATTTAGGTCTGGCCCCCAGCATGAAAACTCAGGAACTCTATCATCGGATTAAGACCAGGAAAAGCGTCCCAAACGTTACCCCGGAATTAGCTTCTTCCAGCCAGCAGTTTTTCGGACGGGAAAAGGAATTGCGGCAAATCCGGTCATGGCTGGACAAGTTTCATCGTGGCAGTCAGGGCGCAGGAATGCTTTTTTTGCAGGGAGACCAAGGCGTCGGCAAAACAACCATTGTGGAAGCATTGATTCCGGCTATTCCGCCGGAGAAAAACAATGTATTTCGCACCCAATGTTATCAGGCGGAAGCGGAATATGACTATAAGGCCTGGAACAGTATTTTTCTGCAGGCAATGGCATTTTTAAATACGGCTCAAGTACATTTGCCGCCACTTTGGCAACAGGCGGTCGCTTATGCTTTTCCCACCGTAAAGATAAAAGAACAACTGCAGCAGGACGCAGTCATGGATGCTTATACATTCAACACGGCCATGCGGGAAGAAATTCTGTGTGCGGTACTGGGCCAAGCCGCCGGTTTGAAGAAAACCGTTTTAGTGATAGAAGACATTCACTGGCTGGATCAGCGAGGCTGGTCCTTGTTATGGCAGATTCTGCACATTCACGGAGAGAATATATGCTGTGTGGCGACCGCCCATAGGGAATATTGGCAGCAGATTGCAACGGTCATGGAAAAATTTGAACGGGATACTATGCTGGAATATTTGACGGTTGAACGGTTTAGTGAGCAGGAAGTGATGCAATTAGCGGCTCTGCGTCTGCCCGGCATCAGCTATAAGATGCAATCCAGGCTGTATGATTATACCGGCGGCAATGCGCTGTTCTTAAATGAATGCCTGAATCTGATGGCGGCCGGCAGCGATATCACTCAAGGGTCCATTCGCCTGAACTGCGTATTAAAAGAACGTACCGGCAATGTTTCTCCCAATGCCAGAAAGATTTTAGAAATTTGTTCCGTTTTTTTTAATAATGTCCGTTATGAGACATTGCTGGCCGCTGCCGCCATGAATGAATTCGAACTGGTGGAAGCGTTGGAAGAACTGGCGCAAAAACAGTTGTTGCTGCAGGATCTTCAAGCGGATAAAAATGATCGTGATCTGGCCTATCGGTTTTATAATCTGCAGACTCGCAGCTATGTCTACAGTCAGATGTCAACCGTCAGGCAACGGATGCTCCATAAGCAGGCGGCTTTCTATCTGGAGCAGCAACTGCAAGAGGGCCGGCAGAACAAAGATGTTTATGAACATATCTTATATCACTATACTAATGCCGATGAAAAGCTGAAAATATTGGACTATACGATTCGGTTGGCGGAAAAATATTTCTGCCCCCAGTATGAAATGTTTCCGGAACTGAATCCATCCTATCCGGCAGGATATGTTGATTTTCGGGAGAGCCGCAGCCAAATTACTGCATGCTTGAGGAAAATAGAGGAACTAGTCAATGTATTGGCCGCAAAAAATATTCCGGAGGAGCAATTGGCTATTTATAAGGCGGCTTATTGGGAAATGTCCGGACGGTATCATATTTGGCGGGGAGCGCATCTGCAAGGTGTGAGGCTGATTCACCAAATGCTGCGCTTAGCCGCGGCAAAAAGATTCCGGGACTACCAAATCAAAGGGTATCAGCAGATTATTTATTGCGGCATTCAAACCCGTAAGGCTCATTTGATCCAACGATTTGCCCTGAAGCTGCTGCGTTTGACGGAACACGACCCAATTCCCGATAAAAAAGCGACAGCCCTGCGCTTCCTGGGGATTGCCTGTGCCCTGAAGGGCCAGCAGGAGCAAGCCGAGGATTATTACCGGCAATCTCTGGCCTTATTAAAAAAACTTGCGGGGCGCAATCGTTTCTATGCTTTCCCGATTGCCGCCGCCAATAATTACATTGGGGACTTACGACGAGAAACCTTTGATTATACGGCGGCGCTGCGGCATTATGAACAGGCGATCCGGATCGCCGGGCGGAAAAATATCAGCGAAGGGGTAGCCTTATTTTATATTAATGCCGGCTATGCCGCGTTTCAACTCCGGGATTATACGAAAGCCGGCGCCTATTTTACCGATGCCCTGTCCGTGGCGGAGGGGCTGGGGGATCAAAAAGGCTATTGGTATCTGCGCGGATATTGCACGCTTAATTGCATGCTGGCGCTGATTGCGGTCAGACAGGACCATCCTCAGGAGGGGAAAAAACATCTGGAGCAAGCCGGGGAATTCCTCAAACAGTATAATGATCCTTATCAAAAGGCGATAGTTTTTCGGACGCAAGCAGAAATCAAACTGCTGATGCAAAGAAAAAAAGAAATAGCTGCCGTATTTGCTGATAAGCTGCTTTTACCGGCGGCGGAATATCATCAGCAGGCGCGAATCATCTTTAATAAGCTGGGGAAAGCAGCTGAACTGGCATCGCTGGAAGAAATAATGGCGGCGTACGAAAGCAATAATCAAATCAAAAGCTGGTTCTGATGCAGTTGTACTGTTCATTGTAGCAATACCAGATTAATTATTTCAGATTTTATATTGATTACTCTCTTTTACCGGCAACAAATATCCATGCGGATCAGTTTAGCGCCTGCGAGGCTGATCGTGACGGAGAGGCCTTCAGGGAACCCTTCCAGCAAAAGCAGGTCATGCTGCAAAACCGTAGCCTGCTCACTGCCGGCAAAGGCAAAGAAAGCCGAACCGCAGCCGCAGAAAAATGCCATGCGGTTATACGGCTTGCCGCAACTCCCGCAACCACCAAGCCCAATTGTGCCGTCTTGCTCAATCACCGCCATTCTGCCGTGAGCCCCCGGGCCCAGCATGAGATTGAAGTCGGTAACCTTGCCGGTTCCGGACGAATCCCAACCGCCGTCGAATACATCAATTTCCTGGTAGGGGTGCATGAGCAGGTCGTAATGGCCTTTGTGGCATACCTGCGCGGTTCCCTCAAGCATCACCAGATGACGCGTGATATTTTCCAGTTTGCTGTATTTAGCCGCCGCATCGGAGTAAGCAACTGCCATACTGAGCCGATAAGAGAAGTCCCTGTTGGCATAGGATGATTCCGGCGGGTAAATAACATACTGCTTGCTGATACCGCCTGACCAGGAAGTTGTAGCAGCAGCATCAGCCGTAATCCTTGTGAGTTTCATTTTTGACCTCCTTTCAGCCAGGCCCGGCATGAAAAACGGAACAATAAGCCAGCTATCATAATTACCATGCGGCAATTGGCATGCTATGCATACTTATAAATAACCCTGGTTATTCCTCCGACTATGATTAAACTGGAGTAATTTTACGGATGAGACGATAATAAGGTGACACATACGATATAAGTTGAAAGGCGGGTTTGGAAGTGCTGGAGTATATTATTCAAATTGATTTTGTAAATCGTCCCGGGTTGGGTTATGAAATATTCAAACTTACCGAAAAGCACAACGCAGATAAAATTGCTATGGAGGCAACCCCTAAGCATGGAATGGTTATCCAGTTCCAATGTGAGGCTGAAGAGCAGGCGCTGAATTTAGTAACTGATCTCACGAAGGTGGAGCATATTACAAATGTTGCATTTCGCGCGCAGATGCCTTATCAGGAAAAAGAAATTGAGCTGCGGACGATTCTTAATTCTGTTAGCGAAGGGGTTCTGGCGATTGATAAAGACGGTATCATATCGCATCTTAATGAAGTGGCCTGTAAAATACTGCATTGTAAATCAGAAGAAGCCATCGGTGTAAAAGTGGAAGAATTAGTGGGAGAAGATCCCCCCATGCTTGAAACATTGCGATTCGGTCATGTTTGTAGGCTGAGAGAACGGAAGATAAAAAGAAACGGAAGGACTGTACAGTTCTTGTCCAGCAACGTACCGATCCGCAATGATCAGGGGCAAATCATAGGCGCTGTTTCGACCATTCAGGACTTTCAGCAGGTAGAAAAAGTAATATTACAGGCAAGTAAATCATCTCAGTCAACAACATTTGATGATATTATCCATCAAAGTCATCAAATGACCCGGCTTATAGCTTCTGCCCGTACTGTAGCCAGAAATTCTTCCACCATTTTATTGCGCGGGGAAAGCGGCACAGGCAAGGAGCTGTTTGCCAGCGCCATTCATGCGGAGGGATCAAGGTGCAATAAGCCCTTTATTCCCATAAACTGTGCGGCATTAACAGAGTCTTTGCTGGAAAGTGAACTGTTTGGTTATGCAGAGGGGGCTTTTACGGATGCTGTCAAAGGCGGCAAGAAGGGGCTTTTTGAGCAGGCCAACGGCGGTACGCTGTTCTTGGATGAAATAGGCGATATATCGCCCCGGCTGCAAGTGCGGCTTCTGCGTGTCTTGCAGGAGGGGACGCTTCGCCGCGTGGGAGGTAATAAGGATATTGGCATCGACGTACGGGTAATAGCGGCCACGAACCGCAATCTGGAAGAAATGATTGTATCAGGGGAATTCCGGGATGATTTGTATTACAGACTGAATGTGATCCCTCTGACAATCCCGCCTTTGCGGGAGCGAAAAGCGGACATTCCTGTGCTGGCCCAGCATTTGATTCGAAAAATTTGCACTAAGATCCATAAGCCGGAAGTTCATTTAGTCAAAGCAAGTGTTGAAATTCTGGCAGCGCAGAAATGGCCGGGCAACGTACGACAGTTGGAAAATACGCTGGAGCGAGTGATCAATTTAACCGATGTTGCCGAAATCAGGCCCGAGCACCTTGCCGCCTGGGCGGACCTAACGGAAGCCGTTACCGTAAAGGATATCGGGAATATATCAAAGAATCAGCAGGCCTTGCAGGTCGAAATTCCGCTAACCGGAGATTGGCCGCCGCTAAAGGATATCGTAGCCAGCGTGGAAAAAGAAGTGATTACCAGGGTTCTAAAAAAATATCCTTCCTCCCGGTTAGCGGGACAAGTCTTAGGAGTATCCAATACTACAATATTAAATAAGATTCATGCATATAAAATTTGAACCCTCCTCGAATCTCCTTAACACTGGCATGAATATTGCAAATGATCCAAGTAGTTACTTTCAAGCTAAAAAAGGAGAGGAGCGAGAGAAATGGATTCAGCAAATCATGGCATGCAACGGGGACTAAAAAATCGACATATTCAGATGATTGCCCTGGGGGGAGCAATTGGCACAGGATTGTTTTATGGATCGGCGCAAACGATTCAATTGGTGGGACCGGCGATTACTCTTTCGTATATCATTGGCGGGATCGTTATTTTTATGATTATGAGGATGCTTGGTGAAATGGCGGTGGATGAGCCCGTCTCGGGTTCTTTTAGTTATTACGCGTACAAATACTGGGGAGAGTTTCCCGGTTTTTTATCCGGCTGGAACTATTGGTTTAATTACATTATTGTTAGTATGGCTGAACTGACGGCGGTAGGAATTTATATCAACTATTGGTGGCCCGATGTGCCACATTGGGTATCTGCCCTGGCGTGTTTGGTATTGATCACCTTGCTGAACCTAATCGAAGTAAAAATGTATGGTGAACTGGAATTCTGGTTTGCAATCGTGAAAGTAGTTGCTATCATCGGCATGATTATTCTGGGGGCTATGATGATTTTCACCGGAATCGGCGTCGGCGGAACCCCTCTCGGCTTTGAAAATCTTTGGATTCATGGCGGATTTATGCCCAATGGGATAGGGGGATTGCTGCTGTCGCTGGTCATCGTGATGTTTTCATTTGGCGGCATTGAACTGATCGGGATTACTGCGGGGGAGGCCGATAACCCAAAAAAGTCAATCGCTCAGGCCGTCAATCAGGTAATGTGGCGAATTTTGGTTTTTTATGTAGGCGCATTAACGGTCATGATGATTATTTATCCTTGGAATAAAGTCGGTTTAGATGGAAGTCCTTTCGTGCAAATTTTTTCGAAAATGGGTATTCCGGCGGCCGCGACGATTTTGAATGTGGTTGTTCTTACTGCTGCTCTGTCGGTTTATAACAGCGGCATTTACAGTAATGCCCGCATGCTGTATGGGTTGGCGCAGCAGGGCAATGCTCCCCGGATTTTTGCGAAATTAAATGACAAAGGTGTACCTGTAGCAGGCGTTCTGGCGTCCTCCACGTGTACTCTGGCTGCTGTGGCGCTAAATTATTTGATGCCTGGGAAGGTCTTTATGTATCTTATTGCCGTGGCCGTTCTGGCCGCAGTCATTAGCTGGATTGTGATTATTATTGCCAATCTTAAATTCCGTGCCGCGAAGGGGAATGATGCAGACAAACTGGAGTTTAAAGTGCCGCTGCATCCATATTCCAACTATGCTTGCCTGGCGTTTATGATTATGATCGTGGTTTTGATGCTTCAGATTGATAGCATGAAACTGTCGGTCTATATTATGCCTGTATGGTTAGTTGTTCTTTGGATCGGCTTTAAATTGAAAAAAGGGACGGCAAAGTCGAGGAACATTACATAAGTTGATCAGGAGCAGCCGGATAAAGGATATTTCTACAGAAAGTGGAAGTATCCTTTATCTTTTTTATTCTCTGCATCGCTGCCAGGATGATTCATTATCTTTTCATATTGGTAAGAAAATTTATCAATCAAAATTATCATAATCCTCTTGATTATCCTATTTGGCATTGATTATCGCTTGGTACGATACTTGCAAAAGTATATAACAAGCTTAAAGTGAATGAACTCACTTTACAATTCGGATGAACTAGGAGGAGTTTATAATGGCGGTTAAGTACATCCCGGAACCCTTTAGAATTAAAATGGTGGAGCCAATCAAAATGCTTACCCAAAAAGAAAGAGAACAGAAGATCAAAGAAGCAAAATATAATTTATTTAATCTTGCCGGGCAGGATGTGTATATTGACCTTCTGACCGACTCAGGGACCAACGCCATGTCCGACCAAATGTGGGCGGGCATAATGCGAGGTGATGAGGCCTATGCCGGGTCGTCCAGTTATTACAAGCTGTTGGAAGCGGGTAAGGATATTTTCAATTATGATTATATCCAGCCGGTTCATCAAGGACGGGCGGCGGAAAAAGTTCTTTTTGGCGCTATGCTTGTCCCGGGAAAAATTGCTATCTCCAATATGTTCTTTGATACAACGCGGGCTCATGTAGAGCTTTGCGGCGCACGGGCTCTGGATTGTGTCGTGGAAGAGGCGAAGGACCCAACGAAGAGGGCTCCGTTCAAAGGCAATATGAATGTGGAAAAGATGGAAAAGACGATTTTGCAATACGGGCCGGAAAATGTGGGACTGGTTGTAATGACCATTACCAACAACTCTGCCGGCGGTCAGCCCGTGTCCGTGCAAAATATTCGTGAGGTAGCCGCTGTTTGTAAAAAATATAATATTCCTTTGAACATTGATGCTGCCCGTTATGCTGAGAATGCGTACTTTGTCAAGCTGCGGGAAGAAGAGTTCAAAAATAAGTCAATTAAGGAAATCATCAGGGCCATATTTGACTGTGGCGATATGTTTACCATGTCTGCTAAAAAGGACACGATCGTAAATATGGGGGGCTTAATTGGCGTTAAAGATGCAACCTCTCCGCTGATTCTGCTAATCAAGGCCCGGTGCATCTCCTTTGAAGGCTTTACAACCTACGGCGGCCTTGCGGGAAGGGATCTGGAGGCATTGGCGATAGGCCTTTACGAGGGACTGGATGAGAATTACCTGAAGTATCGCATCGGTCAAATGGAATACTTGGCAGCCCATTTGGACGACGCCGGTATTGCTTATCAGTCGCCGGTGGGCGGCCATGGTGTATTCGTTGACGCTAAGGCGATGTTCCCGCAGATTCCCTATTATGAGTTCCCGGGACAGGTCCTGGCAGTTGAACTGTATAAGGAAGCCGGCATTCGCGCCTGCGATATTGGTTCCTATATGCTGGGCAATGATCCGGATACCAAGCAACAACTCCATGCTGAGTTCGAATTTACCCGTCTCGCCATTCCACGCCGTGTATATACGCAAAGCCACTTTGACATCATGGCGGAAGCACTCATTGCGATCAAAGAAAGGGCGCACAAAATTAAGCACGGTTATAAGATTACCTGGGAGCCACCCATCCTCCGGCACTTCCAAGCGCATCTTACCCCGGTTGACAAATAGAAACTACCGCAGATTATACAGGCTGGCATCGTTTTTTTAACGATGCCAGCCTGATGATTTTAGGGCGGAGGCAGGCAACCGGCTGGCCGCCGAGGCGCGGACCGGAGGCAAAGGCTGGTTCCAAATTATTGTTGATTCCGTAAAGATAAATTCGGAACCAGCTTTTTTAACCATTTATTGATTTTACTTTATAAATTAAATTGTAGTAAAATTATTTGACGATATTTTGACAGTACATTTGTAGGATCTTAAATATTAAAGCCTTCAAAAACAGGGAAAGGCATAGGCGTTAAGGAGGAGACATCTGTATGTAATGTTTGCGCCGAATGGAAGCCTTTTGACGATAATTTGATATTATCACAATATAATTCAAAATATAGAAAATTGTGAAATGAATTTAACAACGATATCAATATCGATATCGCGAAAGGGGATATGGCAGTGAAGCTGGATAATCAAGCAATTGCGGGTGCCATGACCATTAAACTGGACAATATTTTACCGGAACCGCCTGTATTTAAAGAGGGCGTACGCAGGGCGCCTGACCGGGGCTTCCGCTTGACCGCCGCTCAGAGTAAAGTAGCGCTGAAAAATGCGCTGCGATATGTTCCGGCGGAATTGCATCGTCAACTGGCCGGTGAATTTATGACAGAGCTGAAAACCTACGGCCGGATTTATGCCTATCGTTATATACCCAAAGAACGCATTTACGGTAAGCCGCTGGATGAGTATAAGGGCAACTGCATAGAGGGGAAAGCCTTCCAGGTCATGATCGACAATAACCTGGATCATAACGTGGCCTTATATCCCTATGAATTGGTGACCTACGGGGAAACAGGCAGTGTGTGTCAGAACTGGATGCAATACCGGTTGATCAAAAGATATCTGGAAGCCCTGACCCAGGAGCAAACACTGGTGGTAGCGTCAGGCCACCCTCTGGGACTGTTTCCCTCCAGGCCGGAAGCCCCTCGGGTCATCATCACCAACGCTCTGATGGTAGGGCTGTTTGATAATCAAAGTGACTGGGAGCTGGCTGAACAGCTGGGAGTAGCCAATTACGGCCAAATGACGGCCGGCGGCTGGATGTACATCGGTCCCCAGGGGATTGTCCATGGCACGTTTAACACCATCCTGACGGCTGGCCGGCTGAAGCTGGGGGTAGCGCCGGAAGACGACCTCCACGGCAAGCTGTTCGTCTCCTCCGGCCTGGGCGGTATGAGCGGTGCCCAGCCGAAAGCGGCGGAAATTGCCAACGCGGTGGGCATAGTTGCCGAGGTGGATATTTCCCGCATTAACACCCGGCTGGAGCAAGGCTGGGTTAAAAAGTGCAGCGACAATCTGGAACAAGTTTTCGCCATGGCTGAAAAATCCCAGGCGGCCGGCAAGTCTCTTTCTATCGCTTATCATGGCAATATTGTGGATTTGCTGGAATACGCGGTCACTCATCATAAAAAGATTGATTTACTGTCTGATCAAACTTCCTGCCATGCGGTTTACGACGGCGGTTATTGTCCCCAGGGGCTGACTTTCGGCCAGCGTACGGAAATGCTGGCTCATGACCGGACAAAATTCCATGGGCTGGTCAATCAAAGCCTGAAGCGTCATTTTGAATGCATCAAGACCTTGGTGGAACGGGGCACTTATTTCTTCGATTACGGCAACTCGTTCCTCAAGGCTGTGTATGACGCCGGCGTAACCGAGATAGCCAAAAACGGCCATGATGAAAAGGACGGTTTTATTTTTCCCTCCTATGTGGAAGATATTATGGGACCGGAATTGTTCGATTACGGCTATGGGCCCTTCCGCTGGGTATGTCTAAGCGGAAAACCGGAAGATTTACGTAAAACCGACTTGGCGGCTATGTCTTGCATCAACCCGAATCGTCGCGGTCAAGATCGCGATAATTACATTTGGATACAGGATGCGGCAAAAAACGCCCTGGTGGTGGGGACTCAAGCCCGTATTTTGTATCAGGATGCTGAGGGGCGTAAAAATATCGCCCTGAAATTCAATGCCATGGTGCGCAACGGAGAGATCGGGCCGGTGATGATGGGCCGGGATCACCACGATGTCAGCGGCACGGATTCCCCCTTCCGGGAAACGGCCAATATCAAGGACGGCAGCAATATGATGGCCGACATGGCGGTGCACTGCTTTGCCGGCAATGCCGCCAGGGGAATGAGCCTGGTGGCGCTGCATAACGGAGGCGGTGTGGGCATCGGCAAGGCCATTAACGGCGGCTTTGGCATGGTGTTGGACGGCAGTGCGAAGGTGGATGAGATCCTGCGCTCCGCCATGCTGTGGGATGTCATCGGCGGCGTGGCCCGCCGGTCATGGGCCAGAAATGAGCATTCCATTGAGACGATGATCGAGTTCAACCGGGACTATCGGGGCAAGGCTCATGCCACCCTGCCTTATTTGCCGGAGGAGCAATTGATCGATGAAGTTGTCGGGGCGGCATTCAAATAACCCATGGTGAGTAAAGATAGAAAAGGAGGGGAGAGCTTTGTCCGGTACAAGCAATACATTGCTGATCAAACATGCGGCGGAGATTGTCACCAATACCGGTGAAACCGCCAAACAAGGAGCGGATATGAACCGGCTGCTGCGTATTGCCGACGGGGCTTTGCTGATTAAGGACGGCAGGATTGAATGGATAGGAGAAACCGCCGCCCTGCCGGCTGTTGATCACAGGGATCTGGAAATCCTGGATGCGGCAGGCTGCAGCGTCATTCCCGGGTTTGTCGATTCCCACACCCATTTTGTGTTCGGCGGCTATCGCCCTGAAGAGTTTTTCTGGCGGCTGGCGGGCACTCCTTATCTGGAAATCCTGGAGCGGGGCGGCGGCATTCTGAACACGGTGCAGCAGACCCGGGCAGCGGAGTATGCCGAGCTGGTCCAGAATGCGGCGAAACGCCTGGACGCTATGCTGTCTATGGGTGTCACCACCGTAGAAGGCAAGAGCGGCTACGGCCTGGATCTGGCCACTGAACTCAGACAGCTCCATGTGATGGGGACTTTAGATCAGGAGCATGCCATGGATGTCGTGCCCACCTTTATGGGGGCCCATGCCGTACCGCCCGAGTTTTCCGGGCGAACTGACGACTACGTCGACTATATGATAAAAACCGTCCTGCCGGCAGTGGCTAACCAGAAAATCGCGGAGTTTTGCGATGTATTCTGTGAAAAAGGAATCTTTTCCCTTCAGCAGACCCGCAAGATTCTGCAGGCTGCCCAAGCTCTGGGCCTGAGGCCGAAACTTCATGCCGATGAGATCGTAGGCTTTGGCGGGGCCGAACTGGCCGCCGAGCTGGGTGCCGTGTCGGCGGATCACCTGCTCCAGGCATCGGACCGTGGAATTTCCGCTATGGCGGCTCATAGCGTGGTGGCGACCGTACTGCCTCTGACAGCCTTTTGCCTGCGGGAGGAATATGCCAGGGCCCGGATCATGATTGACAGCGGCGCCGCTGTGGCCCTGGCCACCGACTATAATCCGGGAAGCTGCTTCAGCCACTCCATTCCCATGCTTATCGCTCTGGCGACGATTCAAATGAAACTGTCGCCGGCGGAGATTTTAACGGCATTGACCTTGAATGGCGCTGCCGCCGTCAGGCGGGCGGACCGGACCGGCACTCTGGAATGCGGCAAACAAGCCGATATTGTGATCCTTAAATACCCGTCCCATTTATTTTTAAGCTACCATGCGGGTATGGACATTGTCCGCACGGTGATTAAAAAGGGACGAGTAGTAGTGGATAAATCGTAAATTAATTAAGGAGAGGGGATTTTACATGATACTTTTGAATCCGGTAGTTATTTCCGTCCTCGTATTATGTATTCTTTGTTTGCTCAAGCTGGATGTGCTGCTGACTCTGCTGGTGGCTGCCGTCGTCGGCGGCTTAGCGGCAGGCATGAGTATGAGCGACACCATGGGTTACTTGATCTCCGGTATGGGCGGCAGCTCGGAAACCGCATTAAGTTATATCCTGTTGGGCATTTTTGCCGCAGCCATGGAACACACCGGCGTAGCGGCCATATTCGCCAAAAAAATCGGGTCTATGGTGAAGGGCAATAAAACCGTATTGGTATGGGTATTAGCGGGAGTCGCCTGTTTATCCCAGAACCTGATCCCGGTCCATATCGCCTTTATTCCGATTCTAATCCCGCCGATGCTGATGCTGATGAACAAGCTGCATCTGGACCGGAGAGCCGTAGCCTGCGCCCTTCAGTTTGGCCTGAAAGCACCGTATATCACCATACCGGCAGGGTTTGGCATGATCTATCACACAATTGTAGCCAACAATATCACGAAAAACGGTTTAGCCGTCAGCAATATGGAAATATGGAAAGTTACCTGGCTGATCGGAACAGCCATGCTGATTGGACTGTGCGTCGCCGTCTTCTGGGCTTACAGCAAGCCCAGAGAATACAATATGGACGAAGACGCCGTTAGAAAATACGAAATGGAACAGAATCGGGAGACAAAATTAAACCGGGACCATATCGTTACCTTAGTCGGCGCAGTAAGCACCCTGGGCATTCAATTGTATTTCGGCTCATTGCCGCTAGGCGCTTTGTTCGGATTGGCGATCATGATCCTATTTGGCGCGATCAAATGGAAGGATATTGAAAAACTTGTAATGACGGGCATGCATATCATGGCTTATATCGCCTTTATCATGCTGGTAGCGGAAGGTTTCGGCAATGTGTTGTCCAAATCAGGCGCCATTGATCAATTGGTGCAGTTTGCCGTAAACGTATCCGGCGGCAGCAAGCTGATTGCCTCTACCGCCATGGTTCTCACCGGATTGGTTATCGTTACCGGCTTAGGAACATCCTTTGGTACTGTTCCGGTTCTGTCAGTGCTGTATGTGCCGATTTGCATGGGCATGGGTTATTCTGTGCCGGCTACCATTCTGCTGATCGCGGCTTCGGCGGCAATCGGCGATGCCGGCTCCCCTGTGTCTGATACGGCACTTGGACCTACGGCCGGTCTGTCGGTAGACGGACAGCACGACCATATCTGGGATACCTGCGTGCCTGGGTTCATCTATTTCAATATACCGATAGCGCTTACGGCGATTATCGGATCCGTAATGATATAAGATATGGCTGATCATAATCAGAGCACTGACATCTGGAGGTGATTTGATGATATTACTGGATGGATATTCTTTAACGCTGCCTGATGTAATCAAGGCGGCGCGTAATTATGAACCAGTCGGACTCAGCGACCAGGGTCGCCAGCAAATTATTGCCAGCCGGAAAATCGTGGATAAAATATTGGCGGAAGAAAGGCCTGTTTATGGTATTTCTACCGGTTTTGGCGACTTCAGCAGTATCTATATTTCCCAGGATAAACGGGAGAAATTGCAGCGTAATCTGATTTTGAGCCATGCTACCGGTGTCGGCGAGCATTTGCCGGAAGATATTGTCCGGGCGGCAATTCTGCTGCGAGCCAATTCATTAAGCAAAGGGTATTCCGGAGTCAGGCTGGAAACGGTGGAAATGCTGCTGAACATGCTGAATCAGCGCATCTGCCCGGCTATTCCGGCTAAAGGATCGGTCGGGGCCAGCGGCGATTTGGCGCCCCTTTCTCATATGGTATTGGTTATGCTGGGAGAAGGCCAGGCCTATGTAAGCGGCCGGCTGCTGGACGGAGCGGAAGCGCTGAAGACCTGCGGCCTGGTTCCCATCGTCTTAAGCGGCAAGGAAGGTCTGGCATTAATTAACGGCACCCAGGTTATGACTGCCGTTGGCGCCATTGTCTGGCAGGATGCGACCAACTTTATGAAGGCGGCGGACATTGCGGCGGCATTAAGTGTGGAGGCCTTAAAAGGCACTCGAACGGCGTTTGATCTCAGGATCAGTCAGGTAAGGGCTCACGCCGGACAGATGGCAACCACCGAAAATATGCTGCGTTTGACGGAAGGCAGCGCCATCATTGCTTCCCATATCAACTGCCAAAAAATACAGGATGCCTATTCCCTGCGCTGCGTGCCCCAGGTGCACGGTGCTTCGAAAGATGCCCTCCGGCGGGTCGGGGAAACCCTGGCGATTGAAATTAACGCGGCCACCGACAATCCGCTCATTATGCCGGAAACCGGTGAAGCGATTTCCGGCGGCAACTTCCACGGACAGCCTATTGCCTTGGTCATGGATTATCTAAAGCTGGCCATTGCCGAACTTGGTAACATATCCGAACGGCGAGTCAACCGACTGCTGGATGCTCATCTCAGCGAGCTGCCTCCCTTCCTGACGGCGTATCCCGGTATCGACTCGGGACTGATGATCACCCAGTATGTCGCCGCTGCTCTGGTGTCTGAAAATAAGGTTCTGGTACATCCGGCCAGCGCCGACTCCATTCCGACTTCCGCCAATCAGGAAGACCATGTGAGCATGGGGACTATTGCGGCGCGGCAGGCCAGAGAAATATTGGGAAATGCCTGCAATGTCCTGGCCATTGAAATGCTGGCCGCCGTTCAGGGGATTGATTTTCTGTCGCCACTGGCTCCAGGGGAGGGCACAGTCAAAGCCTATCAAACCATCCGCAGCATCGTGCCTCATTTGGAGGAAGACCGGGTGCCGGCACCAGATATAAAAGCGATTTATGATTTAATCACCGGCGGTAAATTGGTGGAAGCAGTAGAAGGATCCGTCGGGAATTTAAAGCTTTGAGCAGATTGATGCTGATGTAGCTGATTGATCCGAAAAGTCTTGACAACAACCGCGGAACATGATATCTTATAAAAAATATAATTATCGTAATCGATACTGGCTGATTAGAAAACTGAAGGCCAGGCATCCGCGAGGAATGCCTGGCCTTTTTTGTATTACATGAACAACAGGAGGAATTCAGATGGGTAAGAAAAGAGATCCACAGTCACTATGCTGCACTGATTGCAGCATATATAACTGCCGGACCCGCTCCGGGCAGTTTCCGGGTTTTTGTTTAACTACCAATGATCAAGACGGTCATCCTGTGTCAGAAGACATCGAAGCAGTCAAACAGCATCTGCGGGGGGACGATCAGGACGCCGTTGTCGCCAGAGCATCGGCTCAGGTGGAAGGACTGTTCTACGGTAAAATGACCCGGGTAGAGGAAATCATTGAATTTGCCAACCGCATCGGGGCTAAAAAAATCGGTATTGCCACCTGCGCCGGATTAATTGAGGAAGCGAAAATTTTCGCCAATATTCTCGCTGCCAAGGGGTTGGAATACTATAGTGTCATCTGTAAAGTGGGATCTGTAGACAAAACTGAAATCGGCATACTGGAAGAACACAAAGTCAGGCCCGGCAGCCATGAAGCTATGTGCAATCCCGTTCTGCAGGCCCGCATCCTGAATTACCACCAGACAGACCTGAATGTGATCGTTGGCCTCTGTGTCGGGCATGATTCTCTGTTCATCAAATACTCCGACGCTCTGGTGACCACTTTGGTGACCAAGGACCGGATGACCGGCCATAATCCGGTGGCTGCCCTGTATACCGCCCATTCCTATTATAAGAGACTGCTGCAGGAGAAAAAATAAAGAGTCGCGTAATCTGTTGACACAGATAAGCGGTTATGATATGATAAAGAACAATTCAATATAAATTCAAAATACTGGTAATTGCCATTAGCTGATTAGTAAACTAAAGGCTAAGGTTGCAGGAATGTAACCTTAGCCTTTTTGTATGGTCAGATCGGAAAGCAGCATTTTTTTCGGCTTTGAAGCAGTTCAATGATTCTTCTGACTGGCCGAAAAGCCCCTTGCTTTCCTCCTCGAGATGCTCTGCATCTCTACGGCTGATTAGAGATCTAAAGGCCGGAGAACATGTTGTTTTGCAGCGTGTCCTCCGGCCTTTTTCAAATGGCTGTCAGAATCAACAATAAAGGAGTGACAGAAAAGTGGCTAAAAAAATCAAGCAAATTGCAATCTACGGCAAGGGCGGCATCGGTAAATCCACTACAACCTCCAATATTAGTGCGGCTCTGGCTGTGGCCGGCTACAAGGTCATGCAGGTAGGCTGCGATCCCAAAAGCGATTCTACCAATACTCTGCGGGGCGGTACATATATTCCGACAGTGCTCGATACTCTCCAGGACAGGAGTAGCGTCAAGCTGAGCGAGATCGTGTTTGAAGGTTTCCATGGCGTATACTGCGTGGAGGCGGGCGGGCCGGCCCCTGGCGTAGGATGCGCCGGACGGGGGATTATTTCGGCGGTTCAAACATTGAAGAATTTGAAGGTATACGATGACCTGGACTTGGATATCGTGATTTACGATGTTCTTGGAGATGTGGTCTGCGGTGGGTTTGCCGTTCCCATCCGGGAAGGGATCGCCGAGCATGTGTTTACCGTATCCTCGGCCGATTTTATGGCCATTTACGCAGCCAATAACCTGTTTAAAGGTATCAAAAAATACTCTAATTCCCGCGGCGCTTTGCTGGGAGGGGTGATCGCCAATTCCATCAGCGCTCCCTATGCCAAGCAGATCGTAGACGACTTTGCGAGCCGGACAAAAACCCAGGTAGTTGGTTATGTGCCCCGTTCTGTGACAGTGACACAGAGTGAATTGCAGGGCAAGACCACGATCGAAGCTTTTCCCGATTCGCCCCAGGCTCAGGTGTATAAACAATTGGCAGCCAAAATTGCTGCTCATGAAGTATCTGCGACGCCGTCGCCGCTGGAGATTGAGGAACTGCGGAGCTGGGCCGCCCAGTGGGCTGATAATCTGGTGGCTCTGGAGACCGGCGAAGTGCGTAGCGCAGCGCAGAGCATCTAAATCGTCCGGGCAGTCTAACTAACTATAATATATAATTTT